>USBM01000001.1 GCA_900552885.1 uncultured Clostridium sp.
AGAAGAGTTGTTAAGCCGGTTAGAGGGCAGGTATCTGAATGATCTTCCGATGTTTCAGAATACGAATGCCAGTATCGAAGATATCGGCAATTATCTATATGAGACGTTAAAAGTCCGTTTTCGAACGACTAATTATTCGTTATACCAATTAGATATTGCAGATAATCCGTTATCTGTCTATAGGGTGGCAGACCGGATCTTACTTCCTACATTGAATATGGATAACAGCAAAGACAATTATGACGCTATCATGGAACAGAAGAGAATACGAGAGGATGACGCATATGACAAAGACATCAGACAAGAGACAACGAATCACATTTAGAAAAATATTAGCGATGATGTGCGTGTTTGCCTTAGTGTTGCAGTTTGGCAATGTGAACGCATATGCAGCCGGAATTGACGGAAGCAATGGAACAATGAATATTACATCGGATAATTCGTACATTTATATCAGTTATGAGGGTAAATGGAACAATTATATTGGTGAGCAGATACAGGTAGCAACAGATAACGGAGTGAACCTGGGAGCATTAAGTACAATTGGAATCAATCAGGAGAATGATGGTGACAGTGGCAGCATTACGATCCGTGATGCATGGAATAGTGAGATATCCGGGGCAGAAGGCAGCGTATCGAATAGTGGGAAACAACAATATTACGGCTATGAGAAGATGAAGTGGAATATTAGGGTTCCGGTAAGTACATATTCTGATTATACATTTTCTAAACTGAATCTGTCATGGGGTGGCAAGACGGTAAGTCTTTCTGTATCAAGTGGAGTAACAACAGAAGCGACTACACAAATAACGGAAGAGAAGACGACCGGAGAGGCTTCTTCCGAAACGGTGACAGAGCAGGAGAAGACAACAGAAGTATCAACCGAAGCGGTTACAACCGAGACAGCGACGGAAGAGATAACGACAGAAACAGAGTCTTCGGAAGCTACTACGGAGCAGGAGAAGACAACGGAAGTATCAACGGAAGAAGTTACAACCGAGACAACAACAGAAGATAAAAAAGAGGATATTGTAGTGTCCGGTGGAATGCAGATCGATGGTCTGTATGATGATTGGAAGGATATTCCTAAGACAGAGATTACCTATACAAGCAATAATGCGAAATGTAATCATTATGGACAAATGTGCACAGATGGTGACCGGTTATATGCACATTTTCAGGCAAATGAATTATACGGCAGTTATATGCAGATACACATATGGAATCTTACCATCAATGGTCAGACATTTGCTTTGCAGATTCTTCCGGCGAATAGTGATGGCTCGATCGCATGGGGAACGAATTACCAGTCTAAGGGTAATCACACGAATCTGAAGGTTTATATTGGATATTACAATGAGTGTGACAGTCAGGTGATCTATACCGTATATGATGAGAATCATGCGTCTGATACACCGGGAGATGAGGTGGAATTCTCTATCAGTATGAAACGGTTATCTGAGATTACCGGAATTCCGCAGGATCAGATGGGTACGATTACACTTTCTAATCCGAACTTAGGTGGTCAGGGTGTAACGATCGCCGGTTCTTCAACCGGACCGGTTGCCGGTGTTGTTGCTGCATTCTTCTTAGCCGCAGCGTACTTTAAGAAGAAAAAAGGAATGAAATTACAATGATGAATTGGTTTATTGCCCTTTTGCTGATCGTATGGGTATATGTCCTCTATACTATGAAACGTGCCGAGATGGGTGTCTGGTATTTCCTTTGTGGAAGCGTCGGATTATTTGTGTTTGGTATGGTGATATTTGAGCCACATATTGTAGCGCCCCTGCAAAAGGCAGTATCCGCAGTGGCAGGTATCTTAGGAGAAGCAACCGGAATCTATGATTTCTATTTTCAACAAGGAATCTTATTTATTCAGAATGGAACGGAGAGTTTGTCCCTTTATATTGATTTTGAGCGTTCCGGCGTGATCGAGATGCCGGCATTTCTGTCGTTATTATGGTTCTTTCCGGTATATGAGTTATATGAGAAAGTGGTTGTCAGTATTATCGGTGTGTTTGCTATCTTCATAGCAAATGTATTGCGCATTTTCCTGATCTGTCTGCTGATTTATGCATTTGGCAATCAGATCTACTTCGTGGCACATACGATCATTGCAAGAATTTTTTTCTATGTATGTTCGGTATTCCTGTATTTCTATGTATTTACGAAGCCACAGATAGTTCGTCAGAAAGTTGGTGCATTTCATTATGACCGCGATTAAAGAATTTTTTATGTCCTCCGTGATGTTCTGGATTGCATGGATCATCATTCCGCTCATTATGGAGGTCATTCCAACGATAGGGGATTTCTTTATTCTCCTGAAACGAAAGTTCATTCGGGCAAAATATGTGAAGCCACATGATCTGCCACAGATCTCATTGATCATTCCGGTGTATAATTCGGAAGATACGTTGTATGAGTGTATCCGGTCGATTCATGAGTCAGAATATCCGAATGAACTTATTTATATTATGCTGGTGAATAATATGACGAAGGATAACAGCTTTCAGGTGTTTTGCAAATGCCAGGAAGAATTTCCGACACTGAAGATCAACTGGCTCAATGCCAAACAGGGGAAATCAAGGGCACTGAATCTGGCATTATTTAACAGTGATGGCAAATATATTATTCACATTGACAGTGACGGTGTGTTGGAACCGCATGCACTTTACAATATTGTAAATATGTTTGAGAACGAAGATGATATCCATTGTGTGACGGGAACGATATTGACAAATCCCAAGTTGATCGATCAGACGAAGAATCCTTTTATGCGGTTATTTCAGAAGTTAGAGTTTGGAGAGTATTGTCAGGCATTTCTGGCAGGACGTAACTTTCAGTCGGAATTAAACAGCATCTTCACGGTGTCCGGTGCATTTTCTGCCTTTCGTAAGTCTGCAATCCTGAAATCCCAGCTATATAACACAGATACCGTTTGTGAGGATACACACGTAACATTCCAGATCCGGGATGGCATGGGAAAGAAAGTGGCACTTTGTCCGAATGCCATCTTCTTTGTGGATCCGATCGGGAGTGTGAATCAGTTGTATGTACAGAGACAGCGGTGGCAGAGCGGAGAGCTTGAAGTTATGCATATGTTTATGGGAAAGAGGTTAAATGCAGCCAGAGGATTCTTCTCTGACTTTGTGGTGCGTGTGTTGATGTATGACCACACATTTGCATTTCCCCGGATGATCTGGTATTTTGCATTGATCTGTCTGGCGTTTATCAATTATCCGATGAGCCTGATCGTGCAATCCGTGATCTTCATGTATGCAATGTACAGTTTTGCCAATCTGTTATTATATATCTGTATTATATTATTCCTGAAGGAATTCAAGGATTTGCGGGGATATTATGCCAGAAAATGGTATATAATCTTTCTTCTGCCAATATTTAACTTCATTGTATTCTGGTTCCGGTTTGCAGGAATCATTAATTCAATTAAAGGTACACAGACCTGGCAGGTGCGGAATGCAAAGGAAGAATGGCAGTCGTTTGGTGAGGTGGCAGAGAAAGATTTTGCGGGAATTGGCCGGATCATTTCCAGGATTCGGGATGAGGTAAATGAGAATGAGGAATAAGAAAAAGGGCCGTATTAAGCGCATGTACACATCTATCCGGTACAGGATGATATCTATTAGTATATCCGTTGTTGTATTCATTGCGGTGATGCTGACAGCTATCTTAATTGAATTATCGAATAACCAGGAACAATATATGGTGATGTATCGCGAGGGACAGCAGCAGGTGGTCTCACAATTAGCGGATACCCTCCGGTATATGGCAGATGGAGGAACGAACGATGCAGATCTTGTCACATATCTGTCGGAGAATGTAGCAGCATCGGGCAGCCGGTTCTTTGTATTGGTTAAGGGTTCGGATGTCCTTTTTGCAAAGAATGATATTACAACGAAGTGTTTAGGAAGTCTGAATACGAAAGATGCCTTATATGACAGTTTGCAGACACAAAGTGTCAATGTTCTAAGTAGCACATTTGAACACGGTGGACAGACATATGAGATTGCAGAGTTCTATGATGTGGATACCGTAAAGTCGGAAGCAGATCTTAACAAGCATCAATATTATATTCTGTTGGCGGTGGCAATTATGGGACTGATTCTTGTCAGTCTGCTCGTTACGATGTTAGGTTCATGGAATCGTACCGAGAAACAGTTAAAGGGCACCGAGAAAGAATTAGATATCCGGAATGAGAAGATGGAGCAGATCTCACAGGAGACGGGAACGTTGAACGCAGACAAGACAGATCTTTTAACGAAGGAAGAAGTAACGGGAATCATTAAGTCAAAACGTGCGGAGTTTTACAACATTTATACGATCAAGATGTTATTGCAAAAGTCGGAAGACAAAGAACTTAAGCCATTACAGATGATCCTTGTTAATGTGGTGATGGGAAACCGGTATTACACGAAAGATCAGATCTTTAATGCGATGGAACGGATTCAGCAGCAGTTGCGTCCGGTGGAGGTCATGGGTGAGATCCGCAGAGGGCGGTTTGTTATCCTGGCGTATCGCACACCGGTTGAGACAGCCAGACAACGGATTGCGGCTATAGAGACAGTCTGCAAGGATATTGAAAAGAAAGAAGGATTTTCAATCACTTGTAAGTTATTAGAAGAGGACGACCGGAAAGCAATTGAACGGTTTGAAGAATGCCAGATGGAGGAAACGATATGAGATATCAGCAGTATAAGTTCAAATTCTATCTGAATGCCCGACATGGCATCTATATCAATGGAAAGTTGGGAGAGGCGCATCCGCACACATGGGAGATCATATTGCATGTTGTAAAAGGAAAGAATCAGTTTGTGCAGTTTGATGCATTGGAAAAGACGGTGGAGAAGTTCATGGAGCCGTATCAGAATCAGTTTCTTAACAAGATTCCTCCGTTTGATATGATCAATCCGACATTGGAGAATTGTGCGCATTATTTCAAGGATCGTTTGCAGGAGATCCTGAACCGGGAGGGCTGGATCTTTCTTATGATGGAGATGAGCGAAAGTCCTGCAAGATCTTATGTGATCAGTATGATCGATGAACAGCAGATGGGACGGGATCAGTCGCTGAATACATTAACGGAATTCATATTGGATGATATCCGGAATGCCCAGATGGAGTGATCGGGATCAATACCAGACAGAGCATATACAATTGAGGTAGTCAGAATGAAACAGTCAAAATGGATGAAAAATGGAATAGGGATTGTATTATTACTAGTGGGTGCTGCTGTTGTTTCCGTCTATCTGTATATGACAAAGGCACAGCCATCCGGTGATGATATCTGGGGACATTTGTACAAAGCGGAGTTTATGTACGATAATATCCGGGAAGGAAACTGGTTTCCGTTGTTTGATGCGAAATGGTATAACGGAATTCAGTTATATCGCTATTGGCCGCCGCTTTCTTATTATATTCTGGCAGGATTGATGAACCTTACGGGAGGAAGTCTTATTCATGCATATTACCTGTTAGCTGCGGGGGTATTCTTTTTTGGCGGGCTGCCGTGGGTGCTGTGGGGCAATATGGAAAACCGGAGAGTGATGGGAACTACAATGGGTCTTGTCTGGTTTTTCATGCCGGAGATCGTGAAGATCTATTTTGATTCCGGAAATCTTCCACAGATGATCACGTCAACGATTGTTCCGTATATTGTGTTCTTTCTCTGGATGTATGTAAGAAAGAAGAACAATACGGCAGCAATCGGATTGTTTGTCGGAATGGCTCTGATGACATTTACCCATCTGATGGTAACGGCCTTGATGGGTGTATCCACATTTCTGTATCTGTGGATCGATCAATATTGGAATAAAGACTGGAAAAGAAAGATCATGGCACTTTGTGTCATGGTAACGGGAATCCTGTCTGTTGGTATCTGGATCCTGCCGGCACTTAAGGGCGGAATGATGGGAGAGGAACAGGGAAGCGGAAGTGTTATGTCGACGCTGATCTTTCCGTTGTCGGTATCGTTAAATGCATTGCAGCGATTGAACAGCACGGAACAGGCGCAATTTTATTTTGGTCTTAGCGTTGTGATCTTATCCGTGCTTGGCTGGCTGTTAGCGCGGGGCGGAAAAAAGGCCGGATTTGTATTGCCGTTGATCGTATTAGTATTCACAACACCTGCTACCTATGGATTCCTAAGTAAACTGCCAATGAGCCAGTTATTTTGGATGACACGTTTCATGCCAATGGTGTATGCCTATTTTTTCTGTTCGATGATGGAGTGGAAACTGCTCAAGAAAAAATATTGTGTGGTTGCGATGGCAATCCTGCTGCTTGACCTGATCCCGTCCATGAATATTGCAGGATATCAGGTGACGGCAGACAAGGATATGGTGGCAGATATCGGACAATTGCGTGAGATGACAACGCAAAGAGCTTCGGTCATGGATATCAGTTCCTATGGTCCATATCCGTCCTATGGAATTCCGGGCAAGGATGGGGTGAATTATACGTATGGCTGGGCATGGCAGGGAGCTGTAACCGGAGATAATATCGTGCTGTTAAATGAAGCACTTGAACGGGAGCGGTATCCGTTTCTCTTTGACCGCTGTCTGGAATTAGGAAATGATACGGTATTGGTACGAAAGACTTATGTCGGAAGAAACGGGGGATCAGAGAAAGAGATGCTGGAAGCGGCATCCGACAGTGGATATACACTTGCAAAAGAGACAGCAGGGGCCTATCTGTTTAAGCATGAGACACCGGATACATTTGGTGTGGTAACAACGTATCAGGGTATCGTAATTGGAAAATATGCAAATGAGATGACGATTGCGTATCCGGGATTTGTAGCGGGAAATGAAGAACAGTTAGATGCATATTCTTATGAGGAGCTTGCCGGCTATAAGACGATATTTCTTTCCGGCTTTACCTATGAGGATAAAGAAGCGGCAGAGAACCTGCTGAAGCGACTAGGGGAACATGGTGTCCGTATTGTGATTGACAGCACACATTTGCCGGCAGATGCAGGAACAAAGATTGAGAGTTTCCTGGGTGTGACGAATCAGCAGGTGCATTTTCAAAAGAAATATCCATCATTGCAGGTAAACGGAAAGACACATCAGACAGGTTCCTTTTTAGCAGCTGACAGCGACTTTGCAACGGGGTATATTTCAAAAGTAGATCATGTGTTAGGCAGCGTACAGATAGGTGCTGAGACGCTGGCATTTTATGGATATAATGATGCGAATCCGAATATCTACTTTTTAGGAATCAATCTGATGTATTATGCTATATCCACAGATGATGCGGTTGCATATAATGCATTGGATGAAGTGCTGAATATATCGAGTGGACAATTGCCGATCCGGCAATTAGTGCCGATCACAGTGGAACAGACAGGAAGAAAACTTCATATTCATGTGGATGAAGATACGTCCCTAGCAGCGGGAACGGTGGTCAATACGACGATTGCCTATCAGGACATCTTCTCATCGGATCAGGAGATTACGGATACCAACAATCTGTTAGGTGTCTGTGCGACGGATACCGTGATCACGATGCATTACCCAATGTTTGCAGCGGGACTAATCGTATCCATTCTTGGATTGCTTGCCGGCATTGCAGCTATCTGCATTACAATGTGTAGTCCGCAATGGAGGGAGGATACTCCTGCTTTATGAGAATTATATTAAAGTTAGAAATGAAAATGCTACCAAAAAGGTTGACAATAGAGCAGAAACCTATTGTACCCTTCCTGGTAGCATTGATTTGTTAATTCAAGAAAGTCGCATGTGGTAGAGGCTTATTCTGTGGTGT
Organism: uncultured Clostridium sp.; assembly: GCA_900552885.1. GTDB lineage: Bacteria > Bacillota > Clostridia > Lachnospirales > Lachnospiraceae > CAG-590. Next base: position 7,789 of record USBM01000001.1, read on the forward strand.
GAAGACTGGCTCCGTTGGTTGCCATGACTTCTTTGTACCAGTGACCGGAATCTTTGATGATACGCTCCTGTGTCCGGTAATCTACATAGATGAGTCCGAAACGTTTGTCATAGCCCTCGGACCATTCGTAGTTATCCATGATCGACCAGTGAAGATATCCCATAATTGGAACACCGGCTTCTTCCCAGGCACGTTCAAACTCCAATAAGTAGCGGTGTGTATAATCAATACGGTAGGTGTCGTGTACCTTGCCATCTAAGCATACCCAGTCGTGTTCTGCCATACCATTTTCAGAGATCATGATCGGTTTGCCGTAGCGTTCATATAAGAACTTAGGCGACCAGAACATAACTTCAGGAGTCATTGCCCATCCAAGATCGGTTTCCGGGCGTCCCTGATACCAGTTCTCCGGATATATATCTTTGCGGAAGATGGAATTGGAGTAATAAATATTGGTTGCATAGAAGTCAAGCGGTTCACTGATCAGATCCATTTCTTCTTTGTTGTAGGCAGGTACTAGATCTCCGAACAATTCATATAATTGCTCCGGATAATGACCTAAGTAGACAGGATCAGACCAATAGCTTAAGGAAAAAGCAAATTCTTCACCGCCGATATCAAACGTCTTGGCACGGGCTGCTTCGATTGCCTCTGGGTTTTCATTTTCCGGTGTATAAGCCGGACCGATCGGAGCAAAGCTGATCATTGGTTTCTTCTTGGCATTGTGACGGATATAGCGGGCTGCTTTGCCATGAGATAACAGGATATTATGCCCCATGCGTAACAGATTTCTTGTATTTGCATGTTCAAACGGAGCATGAAATCCGGCATAGTATCCGCAGCCTAAAACACATTGCGGTTCATTGATGGTGATCCAATAGGTTACTCGGTCTGAAAGAGCATCGACAACAACTTTCGTGTATTCTAAGAACCATTCGGAAATATCATCATTTAACCAGGCACCTTTCTTATATAATTCGTATGGAAGATCCCAGTGATATAATGTAACGATCGGCTCAATGCCGTTGGCAAGCAGTTTGTCTACCAGATCGGAATAGAACTGTAAGCCTTTCTCGTTGACTTTGCCGGTTCCATCCGGAAGTATTCTTGCCCAGCTAATGGAAAAACGGTAATTACGGACACCTAATCGCACCATGTTTGCAATATCTTCATCTACCCGGTGATAGTGGTCGCAGGCTACCTTTCCAGTCTCATTGTATTTCGTATTGCCCTTGATTCCGGCACATACATCCCAGATATTCAGACCTTTTCCGTCCTCGTTGTAAGCACCTTCAATCTGATGTGCTGCAGAAGCAACACCCCACATAAAATCTTTTGGAAAACTCATAATCTTTACCTCCTTCTTTGATATAAAAACCCTGACTTTGTGGAATGTATGATGTGTCGGAAGTGAATCGAGACATCCTGTGTTTGAAAGATATAAACGTGCTCCGGTTATGCTAACCGTTCCAACGAGCCTCAGACATATAAGAAATCTCAGCTTGAGGGCTTCGATTTCTTATTGAGTCTCATCTCCACAGCATAAAGGTCGCACTTGTTATATCATTTCAAACGCAAGATGTCATATACACTATGGAAAATTCATTGCTACATTCGTTGCCAAAGTCTTCGCCACACCCGATGCCATTTCTGTGTTTGTGTAGACGAAAGGGTGTTGGAAATTGCGTATTAGAATCTTGTTTGTTATGAGTTGATAATACGAAAATAAGAGAGAATATTATATCACGCATGTTGTTTTTATGTAACATATGTGATACTGTATATAAAACAATTACTCTTCTACAGCGTAAGTCGAGTTGGGTGCGAAACATTTAAGTTGGGAAATCGGTTGTAAGGATATAACATATCATCGCAGGCACACTCGCGTTACGACTCGCACGCAGCAGTACTAGGCTCGAAAATACCTCGCCGAGTGCTGGCGTGCTCCACGTACCTGCTTATGATAAGTGTTATATCCCTACAACCGATATTTACTGTAATGCGTTTCGCACTGGTCGACATTGCGTCCGTTAGACATCAATCAACAGAACAACGTTGGTTTGCGCATGCTTGTTAAAACAGATTCCGGCGAAGAAGGTTGTCATGAATGAGTGCAGGTACGTGGAGTACGCCAGCACTTGGTGAGCGATGAAATCGCGAACCTTAGTACTGCTGCGTGCGAGTCGTAGCGTGAGCGTGCCTGCACCATCATGACACCTTCAAAGCACCGGATTCACAACCTTCAAGCATGCGCCCACACCGATGAGTGGGACCTACGCTGTTGAAGAGGAGAAGGAGGTGCAGCAATGGGAATTGATAAGGAGCTACAGCTGTCTTTGTTTCATCAGAGGGAAGAACAACGACGCCACATGGAATATCAGAAGGAATTTGGATTCTACAAGATGGTGGTATCGGGAAATATACAGGAGATTAAGAAATTATATACACCGGAAAGAGTGGAAATGGCATCAAAGGATGCAGAAAATGGTGTGCTATCGAAAGATCCATTACGAAATGAGCGGTATCATTTTGTGATATTAGCTGCCCTGCTTACGAGACTTTGTGTGGAAAATGGACTAGACCGGGAGAAAGCGTATACCTTAAGTGATCTCTATATTAATAAGATGGATGTCTGTATGGATATTCCTTCGATTCTTAATCTGCATAGAGAGATGGTAATGGAATATACAAAGCAGATGGCAAATCTGCATAAGGAAAATATCTATTCCATTCAGGTGAGAAAAGCAATGGATTACATCTATACACATCTAAATGAGAGAGTTACTGTGGAAGAACTGGCCGAGACATTGAAACTTAACCGCAGTTATTTTTCAAGCCTGTTTCACAAAGAAACGGGAAAAACGGTTACAGCATTTATCCGGGAAGCAAAGATTGTTGCGGCCTCGAATCTGCTTACCTTTTCGGAATATGACTATTCGGATATTGCGGAGTATCTGGGTTTTGCATCACAGAGCCATTTCATCAAATGCTTCCGGGAACAGACAGGGTATACGCCAAAGCAGTATCGTACCCAGTTCTATCAGCCTAAGGATCTGCGGCTTCCGACATGATTTTACCGCATATTTTCTTATACGGAACGAATGGATATATTAATAAAAAAATACTCTGCTATGGTTGTTGTCATCCATACTTAGCGTCATAATCGTAACAAAGTTGTATCATTTCTGCGAACTTTCTGACGATTTTCTTAAGAATGGTCTTAAGGTCTAGATTCTGGAAATATGTTTATGGTATACTCCATGTAGTCAAACGAGGTTCAAAGACAGGAGGACTAGATATGAGAAAGATGAAATGGAAAAGAGCAGCCGCCCTTCTTATGGCATCGGTTATGATGGTGTCTATGGTGGCTTGTGGTAAGAAGGATAAGGATTCTTCTTCCGGTAGTAAGCAGAAGAAAGAGAACAAAAAAGAGATGACTTATGAGGAGAGCGATCTTTCTGTGGAGGGTATTGAAGGAGATATCGTTTCCTATGTGGTAGAGGGTGACCGGATTTATTTCTATACAACGAAATGGGTAGAAGGAGATGGATCTGAAGATACAACGAATGAAGAATTGAACGCAGAGGATACTTCCGCAGAAGGTGTATCGGATGAAGATGCAACAGAGGCAGATACAAGTGAGGAAGCAGATACCGAAGAGTCTTCAGAAGATAGTGAAGATACGACGGAAGCTGATTCTACAGAGGAAGACAGCGAGGATGTGACAGAGGATACTTCTACAGAAGAAGATAGTGAGGATGCAACGGAAGAAGATAACACCGAAGATGGTTCTGCAGAAGAGGAATATACAGGAAGATCTTATTACTATGTATATTCTATGAAGATAGATGGTACAGATCTGCAGGATTTAGGTCAGCCAGAGGTGGATGAGAATACGTATATTGGCTACATGTTGGTGAAGAGTGATGGCAATATAGAATTTCTGTTAGGTGCGTATGATGACAACTCAGGAAAGCAGTCCTATATCATAGCAAGCTTTGATGAGAGTGGCAAGGAAACCGATAGCAAGGATATTACCAAAGACTTAGGTTTAGATGCAAATGAAGACAACTATTTAAACAAAGCGTTGATTGATAATGAAGATCGTTATGTATTTGTAACGAATAGTGCCATTACCGTATTTGACAAAGATTTCAAGAAAGTATGTGAAATGAAGCCGGATAGCGGCTATGTAGATGCTGTGGCAAAGACGAAAGATGGCAAGATCGTTGTTGGTGATTCTTCTGGAGAAGATGGTGCAAAAGTACAGGTGTTAGATGTAGATACACAGAAGTGGGGAGAATCCTATAAGATGGACTTCCAGTACTTCAGCAGCAGTGACGCCCTGATGAATGGTATCGAGTATGATTTCTACTACAAAGATGATTCTGGAATCTATGGTTATGATATTGCTTCCAAGAAGGGTACAAAGTTAATGGACTTTGTTGCTTCTAATGTAAGTTCCGATAATAGTTACAGCATTTTCCCAATCGCGAAAGATACGATGATGGGAACTACATGGGATGGTGAGAATAGTAAGCTCGTTCTTTATAAGAAGGTTGATCCAAGCACCATTACAGACAAAGAAACCATTACGGTTGGTGCAATGTATGTAGATGATAACATTAAGAGAGCGGCAATCGCTTTTAATAAGAAGAGTAACAAGTATCAGGTTGAATTTAAGGATTACTCCAATGAAGAAGATCCGCAGACGAAGATGAACGCAGACATTATTGCAGGTAATGTACCGGATATCATTTGCTTATCCAGCTTGTCTGTTGATCAGTATGCAGAGAAGGGAATCTTAGAAGATCTGACACCGTACTTTGAGAAGGATTCCGACGTCAGCACAGATGATCTGATTCCATCCGTTGCCAAGGCAATGCAGATTGATGGTAAGTATTATTATATTGCACCGGGCTTCTATGTGAATACGTTAGTTGGTGCGGCTAAGACTGTGGGAACAGAACCTGGATGGACAATGGATGATCTTAAGAAGATATTAGATGAGAACAAGGATGTAAGACCATTTTATTCAGAGAATAAGAATGATAATCTATATAACTTTATTACCATGAATATCAGTGATTATGTAGATTGGTCAACGGGTGAATGTTCTTTTGATGGTCAGGATTTCAAAGATATCTTAGAGATCTGTAACCGTGGAAGTAATGAAGAGACGGAATATTCAGAAGATTCTCCTAGCGAGCCATCTTTAGTAAAAGAGGGCAAGGTATTACTTACCAATGGTGGTTCTTTGGATATGGAAAGTGTAGAGTTATACGAGGCAATGTTTAATGGGGATATCACATTTATCGGATATCCAAATAAGGATAAGGATGGTTCTTATTTCTCTTTTGATAATCAGTTAGGAATCTATTCTAAGTCAAAGGTAAAAGATGCAGCATGGGAGTTCCTTAAGACATTTTTAACGAAGGAATATCAGGGTGACCGGAATAACTTATACAGCAATCCGACCCGTCAGGATGCATTTGATATGTTAGTAAAGAGTAAGACAGCAACCGAGAAGTATACCGATGAGTTAGGTAATGAAGTAGAACCGTTAGAGTCTGGATGGGGTTGGGATGATCTTAATGTGGATATCGGACCACTTACTGACAAGCAGGCACAGATGTATATTGATCTTGTTAATAATACCGATAAGACGGGTGAATACAATGACGAGATTGGAAATATTATTACGGAGGAAGCGAAGGCTTACTTCTCCGGACAGAAGAGCTTAGACGAGACAGCGGATGTTATCCAGAATCGTGTTAAGACTTATGTTAATGAGAACCGATAGGATTCACGAAAAACTTAAACATATAGGAGATGCAGTTCCTTTTTGTAGGGAACTGCTGTCTCTGTGTATAGAATGAACAAGTGGGAGGCACGAACATGCCGGGAAAGAAACATGTGACAGAAGATGGAATTGAATATAAGAAGCATCGAATGAGTAAGAAGGACAAAAAGAATTCCGTGTTGTATCTATCGCCGAGTTTGATCGGTGTATTGGTATTCTTTGTTCTTCCTTTTTTCGTGGTCATTTATTATGCATTAGTAGATAACCCGATCAGTCATCAGTTTGTAGGAATTGATAATTTTGTCAATATATTGCAGAATTCGTCGTTTCAACAGGCGGCGAAGAATACGGCAACTTTTTCTCTGGTCGCAGTACCATTAGCGGTTGTTCTTTCGTTGGGACTTGCGATGTTGTTAGAGGGTAATATCCCAATGAAGAGTCAGTTCCGAACCTTCTTCTTAAGTCCGATGATGGTTCCGGTCGCTTCCATTGTGCTGATCTGGCAGGTGTTGTTTGATTACAATGGGGTGATCAATCAGTTTGTTACGAATCTGAATATGCAGCCAATTGACTGGTTCAAATCTTCGTATAGCCAGATTGTTATTGTAATCCTGTTCTTATGGAAGAATCTTGGATATAATATGATACTGTTTATGGCAGCATTAAGTGCGATTCCTCAGGATGTGTTAGAGGTTGCAACCTTGGAGAGTGCAACAGAATTTCAGAAGTTCTGGTATATCAAGCTCCGGTATCTGTCTTCTACGATCCTGTTTGTAGCAATCTTATCGTTGATCAATTCCTTTAAGGTATTCCGTGAGGTATATCTGCTGACAGGAGATTATCCTTACGATTCCCTATATATGTTACAGCATTTTATGAATAATACATTCCGGTCATTAGATTACCAGAAGTTATCGGCAGCGGCTATTATCATGTGTCTTGTGATGTGCGTGGTGATCGGCATTTTGTTCTTTGCAGAAGATCGATATGGAAAGGATGTGGAAGGCTGATGAAACGGAAAAAAGTAAGAATAACGATCAAGAAAGTGATCCTTACATTGGTTGCTTTGATCTTTGCTATATCATTTTTGTTGCCAACAATATTGACGATTGCAAATTCGTTCATGTCCTCGACAGAGATCAATACGAATTATGGTGTGATATTCAACCAGTATAAGGAGACTTCTTACGGGGAACGGAATACGGATTATGTAGCAGAGAAGGTCAACTTGAAGTTCATTCCGGATATGGTGGAGTTATCCCAGTATTCTACTGTGCTTTTGAAAAGCCCGGAATATCTGTTGAAGTTCTGGAATTCTGTGATTCTGGTTGTTCCAATCGTGGTGTTTCAGATATTCATTGCACTTGGAGCGGCGTACAGTTTCATGCGGTTCCGGGGGCGAATACGGGAGATTATCTTCTTCGTATATGTAGCATTGATGTTAATGCCATATCAGGTAACTTTGGTTCCAAACTATTTAGTTGCCGATTGGTTTCATATATTAGATACAAGGTGGTCGATCATTTTACCAGGAGTCTTTGCTCCATTCAGTGTGTATCTGCTCACTAAGTATATGCGACGTATACCGAATTCATTGATTGAGGCTGCAAAGTTAGATTGGGCAAATGAATGGCAGATATTTACCAAGGTGTGTATCCCGTTATGCAAGGGACCGATCGCATCCGTTGCAATTCTGGTATTTATTGATTATTGGAACATGGTAGAACAACCCCTTATTATGTTATCCGATGCCGACAAACATCCATTATCCGTGTTCTTATCACAGATCAATTCCGGAGAAGTGGGACTGGCATTTGCGGTAGCTACCATATATATGGTGCCACCAATATTAATTTTCCTTTATGGCGAGGAGTACTTAGTAGATGGAATTTCGTATTCCGGCGGTGTGAAAGGATAGGAGGAAGAAGATGGAAAAAGAGAAGAACCGTAAACATATCATTAAGAAGGCAGCCGTTATATTTTTAGTGGCCATGCTGCTGTTGACATTTTTTTCAAATACAATTATGAATTATTCATTACCGGAGTTTGCAACAGAACCGGTTACAACGGGAACGGTGTCGAATAAGGTAAGAGGTCAGGGAAACGTGGAGACCAATTCGGATTGTGAGGTAACCGTAAGTGGTACCAGAGTGATCAAGGAAGTAAAGGTAGAAGCCGGGGATGAGGTCAAGAAAGGAGATGTGCTGTTCACGTTTGAAGAAGGTGAGAATTCCGAATTGGATGAGGCACAGAATACATTAGATGATCTGGAATTAAGCTATGCGAAGTCTTTGCTTAAAAGTGCACCGGATTATACAGAAGAAAACATTAGTATCAAAGATGCTAAGGAGGATCTGAAAGATGCAGTGAAAGCACAGGAGAAAGCACAGAAGAATGATAAGGCACTGAAGACGGCAAAGAGCGAAGCGGCTCAGGCGAAGAATGATGTGACGGCAGCACAGGCGAATGTGGATAGTCTGCAGAGCAGAGTGGATACGTATGAGACAGAGAATACTACGTTGGAAGAGTTACAGGGCAAATTGGATAAAGCTACGGACGCGAGTAAGATCAACTCTCTGCAAAGCCAGATCTCACAATTACAGGCACTGGTGGATTCACATGATGCGGATTATCAGCAGGCAAAGAGAGATCTGGATGCAGCAAAGAAGAATGTAGACAAATTAACAGCGGTCCAGACAGATAAAGATGCAAAGGTGACGGAGCTGAGTGCAAACCCAACATTAGAAGATGCCAAGACGGCAGTTAAGGAGAAGCGGAAAGCGTTGGATGCTCTGGTGCGCGGTCTTAAGACAAAGAAGAAAGAAGATGCTTTAACGGCAGAGTCAGATGCGTTAGATAACGAGGCGGCACAGAAGAATATCGAGGAACAGAAAGAAAAAGTCGATAAGCTCAAAGCCAGTGACGATATGACGGAGGTAAAGGCAACGGAAGATGGTATCGTATCGGAAGTCAATTGTAAGGAAGGAGACAATGTGACAGCGGATGCGCCGCTTGCCAAGATTCAGTTATCAAGTAGTGGTTATATTGTGAAAGTAACAGTAACGAAGGCACAGGCAAAACTGATCCGTACCGGTGATGAGGCGACGGTTGAGAATATCTGGGATGACAGTGTAAGTGCAACAGTGAAGAGTATCCGTGCAGACACGGAGAATCCGAACCAGAGCATGATCGTAACCTTTGAGGTGAAAGGGGATGTGAATGTCGGGCAGACTCTGGCATTTTCTGTCGGAGAGCGGAGCAGCCAGTACGATGCGGTTGTTCCGAATAATGCAGTCCGGGAGGATAGCAAGGGCAAATTCGTGCTGATCCTTAAGGTAAAGGGAACTCCTCTTGGCAATCGTTACACAGTGAAGCGTGCGGATGTAGAGGTGCAGGCATCGGATGATACTTCTTCCGGAGTGTCCGGCGGTGTCTACGAAAATGATAACGTAATCACCAATTCTTCTAAACCGTTAGAAGAAGGTATGCAGGTAAGATTAGTGGAGTAGTATGAAGAAGATAGAGATTTCATTGAACAAAAAACAGATAATACTTCTTATCGTGAATATTGCACTGTTGCTTGCCTATGTGGTACTGACGATAGTCTCACACAAGCAGACCGAGGGGTTACTTTCCCAGCAGGAGGCAGCACGGTGGGAGAATGGTAAGATGTCCTATGCACAGGTGAGCGCATTTATCTCACCGGGCAGGCAGACCGGAGCAGAGGAACTGGCATCTGTCCGAAGCGCAATCGCGACGAAGCTTACTAAGGATTCTTACAGTGAGTCTAAGACCGGTGGAAGAGTCTGGATCGATGGATACAGCGGAGAAGTTCAGGCAGCGATCCGCAAGGATACCAATACGTTGAATGTTACCGCAGTCGGAGTGGGTGGTAATTTCTTTCAGTTTCATCCAATGGAATTGTTGTCCGGCAGTTATATATCGGATGATGATCTCAATAATGACCGTGTGGTTGTAGATGAGAATCTGGCATGGGCATTATATGGTTCCAATGATATTGTAGGCATGCAGTTATGGATGAACAATACGATCTATACGGTAGCCGGGGTTGTGAAAGTGCCGGAAGATGGGTTGGAGAAGACGGCATATGGCAATTCGAACCGGATCTATATGCCATATGATCAGTTGAAAACACAGCAGGATTCCTTAAGTATTACCTGTTATGAAGTGGTACTGCCGAATCCGATCAGTAATTATGCATATTATACGGTTCGCAGTGCATTTGGATTCTCGGAAGAAGAGGAAGAACAGCTTGATCAGGAAGAGAATCCATTGTGCTTTGATAATGCAGAGATCTTAGAGAATAGTAACCGGTTTGAGTTGATGCCGATGCTTACAAAACTGAAGCAGTGGAGGTTGCGTAGTATGAGGGCAAGTTCCATTGGATATCCGTATTGGGAGAACATTGCCCGTTCAGTAGAGGATGAAGAGATGATCCTTTTGATCTTCCGCATTCTCGTATTGATCTGTCCGGTTGTGTGTCTGGTTGGATTGCTGTGGCATCTGTGGAGACACCGGAAGTGGACGGTGAAAGGGATTTGCGGCAAGGGGGTTGACCGGATCCGTGAGAAACAGGAAGCACGTCGGGAAGAGAAGCTTCGTATAGCAGAAGAAGAGAAACAGCTCGAAGAGGATGCAGACGAAGATCTGGATAATTTTGAAGATACCGACCGGGAACTGGTAGCAGGGACTGCGGCGGCTGAAGAAGCAGAACAGAAGTCAGAAGAAAAGACAGATTCGGAAGAGTATATTGATATTACACCGGATGATGTTGAAGAGCGTAAAGAAGAGTCGGACAACGAAGAGCTACAGTTACAGGCAGTTACCGATGAAGAGCTGTTTCAGAAATGAGGATAACCAATAAAAGAAAGTATAATATAAAAAATAAAAAGATACCTCCCTGAGCTTTAGCTCTGGGGGGTATCTTTTGCAAACTTTAATTCCGAAAGATAGGCTCAATATCCAAAATATTCATCAATGCCGGAAACAATCCCTTTTGCTAATTTCTTCTGGTAGGATTTCTTGTTAAGGAGACGATCTTCCGTAGGATTTGTCATAAAGCCAACTTCAATCAAAGTAACAGGCATGGAAGCCCAGTTGCTGCCGGACAGATCGTTTCTTACAAACAGACCACGGTTATAGGTTCCTGCTTCCTCACACATATTGTTGAGAATACATTTGGAAAGCTTCTTGCATTTCTTGCTCAGTTTTCCGTTATATGGATTAGCGGAAGAAGGATAGAGGGCAGAAGCTCCACGTGCAGAGCCGGAAGCAGCGGCATCTACATGAAGCCGGACGAAGATATCTGCATCAGCATCATTGGCAACCATGGCACGTTCTTTGCAACTGATCGCATGTTTGGAGTCCTTGCGGGTAAGAATGACTTCATACCCCTTTTTCTCTAAGAGAGTCTGTATCCGTTTGGCAAGGGTCAGGGTGAATTGATACTCGTAAATTCCGCTTACTATGCCACGGGTTCCGACTGCGTCCTTTGCTTTTTTTGTAGAGGCGCCGGGACCGATCGGCTCTGTTCCTCCGGTCATCCTGGCAGAGTGGCCGGGATCAAGGCAAATGATCTTCTTTCCGATAATATCCACATTGGTAGAGGCGGAGATGGCGCCGCTTTGTGCGATTACTTTTACAGAACCGGTCGTCTTTGCAGTGAGCTGTCCGTCTTCGGTAATCGTTGCAACAGATTCGTCAGATACGGAATAGGTAACCGGGGAATTGTCATCGGTTGCTGCCCGGAATGTAAAAGTGTTTCCGACCTTGAGATTATCCTTTACCTGTGTGAAGGCAATCGTTGATGCCTGCGCATGAACCGGCATGCCGGGTATCCACAACAGGATTCCGATAAGCACGGTAATCCATAATACATATTGTTTTTTCATAACGTCCTCCTGATTTTTGAATGTACTAAGAAAAATGTAGCATGTTTTGAGGTATTACGCAATAAGGCATTTGATTCGGAACAAACCGGATAGAAAATGGCATAAAATTATGGGAGTAAATGTTGATTTTTTATAGTATAATGGGATATAATATCGAGAAGTATCATATGAAATTATAGGAGTGACCAATGAGTAAAACAGAAAATCAAAAAGTAAAGGAAAATGTACGCAGAAAGAAAATATTAGATGTAGCATTTCAGATCTTTGTAGAGAAGAAGATAGAATCTGTCAGCATGGGTGAGATTGCACAGGCGGCAGGGATTGGAAGAGCGACGTTATTTCGCTGCTATTCGAACAAGTTAGAGCTGGTGATCGCGGTCTGTACGGCACAGTGGAAGGCATATTTTGACGAGCTGGACGCAAAGCGCCCGTTGACAGCGATCGGAGATATTCCGGCGATTGACCGGTTTACCTTTACCTTAGACAGTTATATTGACATGTATCAGCATCATAAAGAGTTATTGCAATATAACGATAATTTTAATCATTATGTAACGCATGAGGGTGTGAAGCCGGAGCAGTTGGAAGCATTTCATGCGGCACTGCAATCGGCAAACACCAGATTTCATCTGATGTATGAGAAGGCAAAGGAAGATAGGACATTCCGGACGGATATTCCGGAGAAGGAATTCTTCCGGGTAACGCTTCATCCGATGATGGCAGCCTGTGCGCATTATGCAGGAGGTTTTATCTGGGGAGCGGAGAATGATAAGGATTATACGCCGGAACTGCTGCGGCAGAAAGATATGATATTGAATTATGTGACAATGTCAGAGTAATAGAATCGTTCAAAAATAACAAGGCTTCGCAATTTTGCGGAGCCTTGTTGCTATATAGTTTAGTCTTACGGTGTCAATTCTTCGTTCAGTCATAAAGCAGACCCGTTAATCATGATTTGGCATATTGCACAGAGCATTTTGGTACATGTTCCAAAAGTATGCAAGATCGGACTTTGCAACGGATCATATGGATTTTGTTCATTGACTTTTGGTAGAACACTATATTATAATATTGAGATATACAGTATCATAATGGAAACGATAAGAAGAGGGAAAGTAAATGTAACAGCAATAAGGAATGTTGATAGAGACATGCAGGAAAGGGAGGAAACTATGATAAAAAGAGAAAGAGTGCAAAGAATATTGGGAAAAGTGCGAGTATGCGGAATGCTTATGGCAGGAGTGATACTAGGATGTGGGAATGTAACGGTGCAGGCAGCATCGGTTACGGTTGGAGCTTTTACAGTTACAGGTGGGGTAGAGAACGAGGATTATAGCTATGATAATAATACGCTGACAATTAAGACGGCCACACCGTTAACCATTAAGAATACGGATCCGGATACAGCGACGAAAACAGACCATATATTCATAGAATCAGGGGTATCGGCAAATGTTACGTTAGCCGGCGTGAATATTGAGATTATGAGCATGTCGCCGTTAGAGATCGCGGAGAATAGTACGGGAGATGTTACGATTGAATTAGCAGATAATACTACAAATAGGCTGGTGTGCAAATACTCTAATAATTTTGCTTTTGCAGCTATACAGAAAAATGGTGACTATTCAGAAAGTCTTGGAAAGCTTACAATTCAGTGTGCACATGTGAACGAACAGGGGCATACATGTTCAGAAGTCTGCGGACGATTGTATGCAAAGGGATGTTCAGCAGGAGCTGGAATTGGTGGAAAAGCCGGACAACCCAGTGCAAATATAAATATTACCGGAGGAATTATTGAAGCAGATGGTAATAATTTTGCGGCCGGGATCGGTGGTGGTAGTATGGGATCTGCATCTCATATTATGATAAATGGAGGCCGTGTAACTGCCAAAGGTGGGAATGGCGCTGCGATCGGAGGGGGATGGAGAGGTAGTGGTAATGATATACAGGTGCTGCGGGGAATTGTTGACGCATACGCTGTTCAAGGTTGTGGAATCGGGGCAGGAGATGGTGGAACGAGTGAGAATATCACAATAGCAGGAGGTTCCGTAAAGGCGACGTCGGCTCAGGGAAGGGGAATCGGTGCTCAAAATGATTCAAACAATATTAAAATCACCGGGGGGTCAGTGAATGCTGCGGTGGTAGGATCTATACCGGTGGATGCGAAAGGAGAAGCGGTTTATCTTCTTAAGACATTTGAAAACAGTTCTGGAGCGGCTGTATATATTGATGGGGAATGTTATCCGATGACGCAGCATGATGAAGGTGATCCCTGCCTTTATGTATGGCTTCCGGAAGGAAACCATACGGTTCAGGTGGAGGAACAAACAAAAAAATATATATATGTTGAGGAAGAGGGGCATGGCAAGTTCGTTACTGCAACAGATGCAGGTACAGATTTTGTTGTATCGGCAACGGATGCAGATGATGAGATTATAGCAAATGAAGATTATCTATATTATAACGGACGACTGATTATACAGTCGGATAAAGCAATGACGATCCGTAATGCGGATCCGAGTACAGCGACATCCGATACAATCATAATTGCAAAGAACATTGCCGCCAATATAACATTGGCTGATGTGAATATTAAGGTTACCGGCTCACCGGCATTATCCGTCAGGGCAGGTAATACGTCAGATCATAGAGTTACGTTAAAAAAAGGAACCGTAAATACTTTCACAAGTCCGGATAATTCAGGAATACAGATGAATGGAAATGGAACACTTACTATTGCATGTGATGATAATACAGCAGGTCATGAATGTAGTGATGCGTGCGGAAAGTTATATGCAAATCAAAAATATATCGATAATGGGTGTCCCGGAATTGAATTGTGTGCCGGAAAATTAAAGATAGATGGAGGCGTTATTACCGCTTGTGCATATTATGGAGCGGCAATCGGTACGAGTCAATCTTCAAGGAGCAATGCAGATATTACAATTAATGGTGGCATTGTAGATGCAAAATCGTATTTTTCCGGAGCTGCAATTGGAGCCGGGGCGTCCGCAGCAGGTGTAACGGTTGCGATACATGGTGGTGTGATTAATGCATGGTCTAGGGCAGGGCGGGCAATTGGAGCAGCCGGTAGCGGACGTGCGGATATCGTAATATCAGGCGGTGTAATTAATGCTACAACGGGAGAAAAAAATCCGGCTGCAATAGGAAATGCAAAAGAGAATGCCAATATCGTGATCAGTGGCGGGTCCGTATATGCAAAGGTATACGATTCAGATGACAAGGCATTTAGCAGCTCTCCGGTGGATGAGCAGGGAAGACAGGTTTACCTGATGACGATTGATAATCAGGAAAAGGCGCCGGTGTTTATTGATGATAAGGTGTATCCGGTGAATACAACTCTTTATGCATATTTAAATGCAGAGGAGATACATAAGATACAGATTGGGGACAATGTAGGATATTATGGATACAGTACGACGAAAGGAAAGTTCCTGCAGGCACCCAGCAAAGAGGATTTTACAGTAACCCTGCCGGAGAATTCTACATATGATGGGAAGGCAAAGGAAGTAACAGTTCAGATAAAGAATGTGGATATTTCGGAAGAACAGATAACGGTACAGTACCGTGATAGTAAAGGACAGGTGCTTACACAGGCACCCGTGAATGCAGGTACCTATGCAGTGGAGATTGTGGTGGCAGAAGGAGATAATAACGGTGCCGGAATTCTGGAATTGACAACATTTGAGATTGTACAGGCAGAGCTTCCGGATGCTCCGGTGCAGGTTGTTATACTGGACAAGGATAAGCTGGTATACGATGGAAGGAAGAAAGAGGTAACAATTCAGACAGATCTGAATATAGGAACAGATGTCGAAGTAACATATTATCAGGACGGAGTAGTAACAGATCCTGTTTATGCGGGGGATTATACGTTTCAAGTGACTATTCCGGAAGGTGGTAATTATCACAGCAAGACATTGACGTCAGAGGACTGGAGATTTACGGTTACACGTGCAGTCCTGAAGAAAGAGAATCTTACTGTGAAGGCACCGGAACAATTGACATATGATGGAACGAAGAAGAATGTATCATTAAGTGCATCATCCGCATGTAAAAGTGGAATGGGATCTGTTACAGTCAAATATTACAATGAATCCGGACAGGAAACAGACCCTGTATCAGCAGGAAGCTATACGGTTGGGATTGAAGTAACGGAAGGAAAGGGATATGAGGCGACACAGGAAGTTCTTACATCAGAGGACTGGACATTCACGATAGAGTGGGCAATCTTGTCGGCAAGTGATTTTGCGGTTCGGTTACCGGAGCCAGAATATGATGGGAAAGGAAAGGCAGTAACGGTTACACCGGCAGATGCAGTAAAAGGTGCAGGCATAGGTCAGGTAACAGTTCAATATTATGATGAGAGCGGAGATAGCGTGGATGTTCCTGTACAGGTAGGAACATATACTTATACAATAGAGGTGACAGAGGGAGATGGATATAAGGCGACACAAGAAGCCATTACATCAGAGGACTGGACATTTACAATTACTCAGTCAGACAAAGAGATTCCTGATACACCGGCAACTGTTATGACACCGGAACATGCCATAGTTAAAGTTGGTGATATCCAGTTGACGGAAGCATGGAGCTGGCTTGAGGAATATGAAGAGACTCTATTGGAAGATAACAAAACGATTACAGCAATAGCAGTTTATGACGGAGCGGATAAGGATAATTATGTATCAGCCAGACAGCGTGTTACGATTAAGATTACGAGGCAGCCTTGTGTTCACCAATATGGTGAAGTCACATATGAATGGGTGAATAGTAAAATGGCATGTACAGCAAGCATGACATGCGTAAATAAGGGCTGCATGGAAGAAGATAAAGATCATGATGTAACGGAAAGGCAGGAAGCAACGGTTACGGTTAGTGTAGAACCAACATGCGAAAAGGAAGGGGAGCGTATGTACACCGTTACATTTGATAATGAAAGGTTTGAAGCTCAAAGTACAACAAAAATTATTCCGGCATTAGGGCATGTGTATAGTAATGAGGATACGGTGGATAAAGAAGCAACCTGTACGGAAAAGGGAAGCAAGTCAAAGCATTGCAGCAGGAAGGACTGTACTTCAACAAGGGATGAGAAGGAGATTGCAGCGTTAGGACATAATTGGAATAACGGTGTAATTACGACAGAGCCGACAACTGATACGGAAGGGGTTAAGACGTATAGTTGTAGCAGATGTGAAGCAACGAGGACAGAAAGCGTTCCCAAGCTTGAGGATATTGTAGAAGAGACAGAGTTAGAGGGAAGCGGAACCAACGAGGATCCATGGATCATTAATAATTCAGAGGATCTGTGGACGTTTGCGAAGAAAATATATGAGTCGGAAACCAGAGAGGAATGTGCCAAGGTCGCAGACGGTGTAACAGAGATTGATACGACTGTCCGGGGAGATAAAAAGAACAGAAAGTGGAATCCGATTGCACAAAACAGACCTTATAAAGGGGTGTTTGATGGAAATGGTGCCAGGATTAGAATAGATACAGAACAAAAGAGGGATGCTTCTTATAGTGGATTATTTGCAGCGATAGGTGGATCCTGCGTTATCAAAAATGTGACAGTTGCAGGTAATATTATGGGAACAAATGCTGCAGGTGGTATCTGTGGTGAGGTTTACCATAATGCGGCAGTACAGATAATCAATTGTAACAATGAGGCGGATATTACGACAACAGGTAGTTTTGCAGGTGGTCTGGTTGGTAATGCTGTAGGAGATACGAGTATTAAGTCAACGGGATCGATATATAATAAGGGAGCCATTCAGGGCCAGAATTGTGCTGGCGGAATTGTTGGTTCAGGAGATAATATTACAGTTACAGCAGAAGAAAGAATTATTAATGCGGGTGCAATAGCAGGAGTTGATTGTGTTGGCGGTATTATCGGAGATGCAAAACAGAAAGAGATTGTTGCAGGAGGAGAAATCTGTAACCGAGGTAATGTAATTGGAACAGGGCAATATGTTGGTGGTATCTGTGGACGTTTAGAGGGAACGACAGTGCAGTCGGTTACCGATTCTATCCGGAACGAAGGAGAAGTGTCCGGGGTAGGTCGTGTCGGTGGAATTGTTGGAAAATATATGGGGATTTCTGGATATAATTGTAAAATCGAGGCACAGAAGAGCATTCTGAATACGGGAAAGATTCGATCTGGGGGAGAATATGCCGGGGGAATCTGTAGTGACTGGCATGATAATAATACTAACATATCAGCGGAACAAGGGTATGTTCTCAATACAGGAGATGTGGAGGGGGATGCAGACAAGGTCGGTGGTGTTTTTGGTTCTATGCTATTTATGGAAAGGGATTGCGGTCGTTATGGAAACACAGGAAAGGTACAGAATAACGGAGGACGATATACGGGAGGAGTGATCGGGTATTGTATTGTGCCGGGATATTCCATCGTCAATGTCTTTAATGCAGGAGAGGTGATTACCGCAAATGCGGAAGCAGAATCTGTGGGAGGTATTATTGGATACTTCAAAGGAAAGGATGTCAGGAATGCATATCATATGGCGTCATATCCTGCAATTGGTAATAGTGGAAATGAAATAAAAGATATGACAGGTGCGTTATACAATTGTTATTGTAAGGAACAGAATCAGACACCATGGAGTGGAGAGATCGTGAAGGCGTCGGAGGCGTATACATCTGGTGAAGTGGCATATCTATTAGATGGTATTGGTTCGGAGAGGAATCATACGCTGTTCTGGGGTCAGGAGATTGGAAAAGAGGCATTTCCGTTACTTGGCGGAAAGATAGTTTATCAGAACGGTGAGGTATATTCGAATACAAAGGAGAATTCAGATAACGAAAATCCGGTACCGGAACAACCAACAACACCGGAACAACCGACAACACCGGAACAGCCGGCAACACCGGAACAGCCGGTTGTTAATCCGGAGAAGAAGGATGTGGTTGGAACAGATATGCCGGTCAAGCAGGGTGATGTAGTAAAGAATGAGACGGTGAAAGCAACCTTTACGATTACTTCTACGGACAATAAAGAACCGTCGGTAGAATACACACAACCGGATGAAGCAGATAAGACAGTAATTATTCCGGATACTGTAACGATCAACGGCGTAGAATACAAAGTAACATCGATTGCAAAGAACGCATTTAAGAACAATAAACAGGTGACAGATGTATCGATCGGTAAGAACGTGACGAGTATCGGGGACAATGCATTTGCAGGGTGTAGAGCACTTAAGAAAGTTACAATTGCCGAAAATATGGTATCAATCGGGAAGAATGCTTTCAAAGGATGTAAGAAATTAAAGACCATTACGGTTAAGTCAACCAAGCTTACCAAGAAGAGTATCAGGAAGGGTGCATTTAAGGGACTTTCTTCTAAGACGGTGATCAAAGTACCAAAGAAGAAGTTAAAGGCATATAAGAAGCTGTTCCGACAGAAGGGATTAAACAAAAAAGTGAAGATAATAAAATAAGGGTATCGGTTAGAAGGAGCTGTTGACAAGGAGATTCGCGGACAGCTCCTTTTCCTGTTCCGGGTGTAAATAAGGATTGATTATTTGCATGTAATTCGACTATAATATAGGTCATGTTTAGAGGAGTCGGAAATATATATTTTTGACTGACAGGGGGATGATAAAAAATAGTGAGAAAAGTGCGAAGCATTTTACGAACTTTAACAACAGGAGTAGAACGATGAAAGATTTAACAAAAGGATATCCGGCAAAAGTAATATTGATGTTTGCCATCCCGCTGATGTGCAGCAGCATTTTGCAGCAGTTATATAACATGGTAGACAGTAAGATCGTGAGTGCGTATGTGGGTACGGCGGCATTTGCAGCGGTCGGTGCAACGAGTGTGGTGTCGAACACGCTGATCGGATTCATCAATGGTCTGACGCAGGGATTTGCGATATTAGTGGCAAACAGCTTTGGAGCAAAGGATGACAAGCGGATGCGCAATTCAGTGGCTGGTACACTGATCTTAACAACCGGGATCACCATTGTGCTGACGGTGGCGGGACTTATGCTGATCCGCCCGATTCTTGCAGTGTTGCACACACCGGATGATATTATGGAGAATGCAGTGTCTTATGTGCGGATCATTCTGGCAGGAATGGCATTTACGGCACTTTATAATGTATTTGCAAACATATTGCGGGCGGTCGGAGACAGTAAGACCCCTCTTTATTGCCTGACCTTTGCGGTCATTTTAAATGTCGGTCTGGATCTTTTGTTTGTCTCAGTGTTTGACTGGGGAATCCGGGGTGCCGCTTATGCGACCATCGTAGCACAGGCAATCTCCGGTTTTCTCTGTATGGCATATGTTCTTGTCCGCTTCCGGAATCTGCTGCCGGAACGTGCAGAATGGAAGGTTTCCGGAGAAATGTATTCGGATCTGACAACGACCGGGCTTGCTATGGGATTGATGGGATGTATCGTGAACATTGGAACGATCATTTTGCAAAGTGCGATCAATGGACTGGGAACTTCAATTGTTGCGGCACATACAGCAGCAAGGCGGCTGTTTGATATTCTGATGATCTTAATCTATACAGTAGGTCTTGCCATGACAACGTATGTCAGCCAGAATGCAGGTGCGGGACGGATTGACCGTATCCGGCAGGGTGTGTGGCATGCACATATTGTATCAACAGCGATCAGCACGTTGATGATCGTACTGTGTTATCTGATCGCACGTCCGGTGATCGAATGGCTGACCAGCAGTACGGATCCTGCAATTGTCGACCCGGCGGTGTTCTATCTGAAGTTTGGTGTGTGGTTCTTCTATGCATTGGGACCATTATTTATACTACGATGTACATTGCAGGGAATGGGGTGCAAGATCATACCGATCTGTTCAAGCGTTCTGGAAATGTTGGTTAAGATTGTATCCGCAGCAATTCTTGTACCGCACTTACAATATTTTGGAGTAGTTCTGACAGAGCCAGTCAGCTGGGTACTTATGACAACGCTTCTTGCGATTGGATATTTGTTGAATTCGCCGCAGAAGGTACTGGGGAAAGTTGGGGATAATGAGTAAGATGGCAGGCGGGTGTTCTGGCAGGAAAAGACGCGAATGAACTTTACGCCGTATGTTCATACTTATTTAATAAATATGTGATATGATGCAAGGGTCAATAGCAGATAGCAATGTATGTTACAAATTGCTATCTGTTAACTTGTAAAGAGATATACAAAGAGGTGATAAACGTGTTGACACAAGATAATATACAGCTTCCGAGTTTGCGGGAGAAAGAAGATGACGTGCCGGTGATCACCGGGGATATTATGGAAGAATTGAAGATCCTGATGCAGCATTCGCAGGCATTTCAGGAGATGCAGATGATGTACGCATGTGCGATACGGGAAGTGCGGACAAAGGCAGAGGTACTGAATGACGAGATGTCCGTGCGGTATCACAGGAATCCGATCAGCAGCATTTCATCGAGAGTGAAGAAGCCGGAGAGTATTGCACAGAAGTTAGTGAAGAAAGGGTTGCCATTTACGGTAGAGGCAATTATGACGAATCTGTCGGATGTGGCAGGTGTGCGTATTATCTGTGAATTTATTGATGATATCTATACTATTGCAGCAATGCTTGCGATGCAGGATGACTTGAAGCTTATTAAGATCAAGGATTATATCAAGTATCCGAAGCCGAATGGTTACCGGAGTTATCATATGATCGTGGAGATTCCGGTATTCTTTTCTAAGGGTAAGACACCGATGCGGGTTGAGATTCAGATCCGGACGATCGCAATGGATTTCTGGGCAAGCTTAGATCATGAGCTGAAGTACAAGAAGAATATTGATCCGGAAGATGAGGAAATGATCGCACAGGAATTGTTGTCATGTGCAGACCGGATTGCAGAGACGGATACGATCATGCAGCAGATCCGTATGAAGTTAGATTCTGTGCAGGAAGATAAAGCCAAAGCGGAGATAGTGATTCAGGATCAGTAGACAAGTTGTTATGAATGAGAAGAAGACAATTGGCATACGATATTTGGTGTATGGTAACTGACATATGGATGGTAAGCAGATAAGGATGCATAAGAATATAGATGAAGAACCATAGAAAGGACAGGAGATGGAGAAGCTAGGCATTATATTTGATATGGATGGAACTCTTTGGGATTCTGCAAAGGCAGTAGCTGAAAGCTGGACGGAAGTCGTAGCAAGAGAATATACCCCGGAGCGCGTGATAACAGAAGACGAGATTAAGCGTGTAATGGGACTTACAATGGATAAGCTGGCAGCACAGATCTTTCCGGAATTGTCAGAAAGCCGTCGCCTGCAATTGTTAGATGTCTGCGGCAGGGAAGAGAATGAATACTTAAGAACGCATGGTGCAATCGTATATCCGAAGGTTGAAGAGACCTTTCAGAGATTAAAAGAAAAGTATCATCTGTATATTGTAAGTAATTGTCAGTCCGGTTATATTGAGGCATTTTTAGAATATTACGGATATGGAAGATATATTGAAGATATCGAGTGTTACGGCAATAACGGACTGGTAAAAGGAGACAATATCCGTAAGGTGGTGGAACGGAATTATCTTACAAAAGCAGTCTACGTTGGAGATATCCAGGGCGATTATGATGCAAGTATGCAGGCAGGAGTGGAATTCATTCATGCCGGATACGGATTTGGAACAGTGGATGCGAATGTGCCGGAGATTACAGCATTTGAGGAATTGCCGAAGGTGGTGGAATCGGTACTGTAGGAGCAGAGATAACGTCGTTAGATACTTTTGATACAATCAGGATTCTTTTGAAGGATTTTTTGAAATAAACGAATACCCGCAAATTGAGGAGAGAAACACATTGGCATACCCGCAATTTGCGGGTGTTGTTCTTTTTGTAAGACATGAAAAACATAACATAATTTATGAAAAGATGCCTGTTACGGATGATTGAAAGGAAAATCATTCTATTGCATTAAGAAAAGAAAGTAAAATGCAGTCAAAAAGCAATACAAACAGGTTTTTTGCATTTGAAAAGTAAGTCGAACTTCTATATAGTAGGTCTAAACAATTCGGACGAAAGAGGGATTGCGTATGAATATTATGGATATAATCGGACCGGTCATGGTAGGACCGTCGAGTTCCCATACGGCGGGGGCAGTTAAGATCGGGCAGGTAGCACGTAAACTGTTAGGTGAATCGGTTCGCAAGGCAGACATTTATCTGCATGGTTCTTTTTTGGCTACCGGCAAAGGACATGGTACGGACAAGGCATTGATTGCCGGGCTGCTTGGCATGGCGGTGGATGACAAACGGATTCCGGACAGCTTTGAACTTGCAAAGTCAAAGGGGATGCATTTTCAGTTTGAGGGGATTGAGCTGGTTGATGCGCACCCGAATACCGTGAAGATGAACTTAGAGGGGCAGTCCGGACGAAAGTTAGAGATCATTGCCAGTTCCATTGGTGGCGGTCAGATCCGAATCTGCGAGATTGACGGACTGACGGCGAATTTTACCGGTGATTTCCCGACTTTGATCGTGCATAATCTTGATCAGCCGGGGCATGTTACGGAAGTGACCTCCATGTTGGCTCATAAATCAGTGAACATTGCAACGATGCAGCTATATCGTGATTCCCGCGGTGGCAATGCAGTTATGGTCATCGAATGTGATCAGGAGATTCCGGCAGATTCCATCCGTTGGCTGGAACACCTCGAGGGAATCGTGAAGGTCACTTATCTAAGTCTCGAAGACGGACTGACCAGTGACAAAGTCTGACGCACTTCTACAGCGTAAGTCTCCGGCTGATGTGGGCGCATGCCTGAAGGTTATGATCCGGTGCTTCGAAGGTGTCATGATGGTGCAGGCACGCTCGCGCTACGACTCGCACGCAGCAGTACTAAGGTTCGCGATTCTATCGCTCACCGAGTGCTGGCGTGCTCCACGTACCTGCACTCATTC
>USBM01000002.1 GCA_900552885.1 uncultured Clostridium sp.
GAATCGTTTTATGAGAAAATTATTTAAGAAAGTGATCAGCGCATCTTTGATTGCAGCTATGACAATGGGACTTGCTGCATGTGGCGGAGCTGCTGACACAACAGAAGGAAGCAAGACAACAGAAGGAACATCTTCTACAAAGAGTGAGGCAGATGCATCAGACATCACAGGAACAATCACCGTCCTCACAAACAGAACGGATCTGGTTGACACCAAGTTCGCAGATTACAAGAAAGCATTTGAGGATAAATATCCTGGAACAGAAGTTAAGTTCGAAGCACTTACCGATTACGAAGGTGATGTAGCAATTCGTATGCAGACAACAGATTACGGTGATGTACTTTTGATTCCAAACTCAGTACCGAATACAGAGTTTGCAAACTACTTTGAGCCACTTGGGACAGTTGATGAACTTTCTGATACATATGATGCTAAGTGGTTAAATGCAAAGCAGAGTGAAGGAACCGTATATGGTCTTGCACAGTATGCAAATGCACAGGGCGTTGTATATAATAAGAAAGTATTTGCAGATGCTGGAATTGATACACTTCCTACAACACCAGATGAATTCTTAGAGGATTTACAGAAGATCAAAGATAACTGTGATGGAGTAATTCCTTACTACACTAACTACAAAGATGGCTGGACGCTTACTCAGTGGCAGGATCACGCTTGGGGATCTGCAACTGGTGATCCGGATTACCACAACAATGGAATCGTAGTAGAGGAAGATCCTTTCTCAGAAGGAAAGGCAAACTATACCGTACACAAGTTAATGTATGATGTTGTAGAGAAAGGCCTTTGTGAGGATGACCCAACAACAACAGATTGGGAGAGCTCAAAGGGCATGATCAACAATGGTGAGATCGGATGTATGGTACTTGGTTCATGGGCGATCAGCCAGATGAAGGATGCTGGTGATAATGCAGATGATATCGGATATATGCCATTCCCAGTGAATGTAGATGGTAAGCAGTATGCAACTGCTGGTGCAGATTACTGTTATGCAATCAATAAGAACTCAGAGAACAAAGAAGCAGCAAGAGCATGGATCGATTATATCGAGCAGGAATCAGGATATGCTGAGGGCGAAGGATGTATCTCAATTGTTAAGGGTGCTGCACTTCCGGATACCTTATCTGATTTCTCTAATGTAGAGCTTATAGTAGATAATGCAGCAGAGCCAAAGTATGAAGGACGTTTCGATCTCTTAAGCTCAGAGTCTGAGATCAACTTATATGCGGATACAGAGAAGAAGAGAATTGTAGAAGCTGCTATGGGAAGTACAAGCGAGTCGTTCGATGATATTATGAATGACTGGAATGAAAGATGGGCAAAAGCAATTGCTGATAACCCGGTAGAAGAATAATTAAAGATAATATAAGTAACCAAAACTTTAAAAATGTGTGTGTGAATATGGGGGCTGGCTTTGCCAGCCCTCATGTAGATAGAAGGAGGGTGTGTTATGGAGAAAAGTAACAAGACCTTAAAACAAAAGTTAAGAAGCCGGCAAGGACAACAGATGATCACATCCGTTCTCTTTCTAGCAATTCCATTAGTTCTTTTGATCATGCTTACCTATGTTCCGTTTGTAGAGATGGTTCGGTATAGTTTTCACAAATGGAATGGATTCGGCGAAATGAAGTTCATTGGACTTCAGAATTACAAAGAGATCTTTACAAGACCAGAATATTTTACCGTGTTAAAGACGAGTTTATATTACCTGGTTGGTAGTTTTGTCCAGATTGGATTGGCTTTAATGTTTGCTTACATATTAAACGGCAAAGTAAAATGTGGCAATTTCTTTAAGGGAACGTTATTCTTTCCTTATCTGATCAATGGCGTAGCCGTAGGCTTCATCTTCTTGTATTTCTATCAAAGAGGTGGAACATTGGATACCTTATTGACGGGAATAGGTATTCCGGCAGAGATGCTGCCATACTGGTTGAAGGATACGGCAATCATTAATATCTCACTTGCAGCAGTATCTATCTGGAGATATCTTGGACAGAATATGGTTATGTTTTCCGGAGCCATGCAATCCATTAGTGGAGATTTATATGAGGCGGCTGCTTTGGACGGAGCGAATAAATGGCAGCAATTTCGCTACATTGTACTTCCGAACATTAAGACGGTTGTCAGTATCAACATGATTCTGGCAGTTAAGGGTGCAATCAGTGTATTCGAGATTCCGTATATTATGACGGATGGCGGTAACGGATCGGCAACCTTTGTCACAAAGACATTAGAGGTGGCATTTACAAGTAGAAAGATAGGACTTGCGTCTGCGATGGGTGTACTCTTATTGGCAATAATCCTTGTAATTACCTATATCCAGAAACGATTCTTTGAAGGAGGTAATGATGAATATGGCAGAGCTTAATAGAACAAGTGGCCCGGAAGAAAAGGCATATGTGAAGACAAAAAGCACAAAATGGACACCGGGCAAAGTATGTGCAGCCGTTTTGAAATATGCAGTGTTGGTATTCTCTGCATTTGTTATGTTAGTTCCTTTGGTTGTTGTGCTGTTTGGTGCATTTAAGAGCAATGACGAGTTCAAGTCAACCAGTGTGTTGGCAATGCCGGAGAGCTGGTTCAATTTTGATAATTTTGTTACGGCATTTACAAAAGGAAATATGCTGCATGCATTTGGTAATACGATCATCGTGGTCGGAGTTTCTGTTGTGATTACCATTTTCTTAGGAACTATGACGGCATTTGTGATTAACCGATTCAAGTTCCGTTTTTCAAGAATTGTGAATACCGCATTCTTAGTAGCATCTTTAGTGCCGAGTATTACAATGCAGATGAGTGTATTTCAGATCATTTCCAAACTTGGATTGTTTGGAAAGACTTCTTCTTTGATCCTGTTATATGCAGGAACGGATATTATCTCTATCTACATATTTGTACAGTTCTTAGAGAATATTTCGGTATCATTAGATGAGTCGGCAATCATGGACGGAGCTTCTTACTTTACAATCTATCGTAAGATCTTGTTACCGCTTATGAAACCAGCAATTGTAACTGTTTTGATTATTAAGGGCGTTGGATTCTATAATGAGTTCTATACCCCGTTCCTATACACACCTTCGCCAGAGAAAGCTGTAATCTCAACTGCTTTGTTTAAGTTTAAAGGACCGTATGGTTCCCAGTGGGAAGTTATCTGTGCAGGTGCGTTGATCACCATTATTCCATCCCTGATCATATTCCTGTTATTACAGAAGCAGATTTACAGTGGATTGACAACTGGTGCAGTAAAAGAATAACCCCCCAAAGGAGGATAAATGAATGAGTGAAGTAAAGATTATTTCCGGAGGCAGCCTGCCGAATATGCCATGGCAGGAGCCGGATAAGGATTGTAATACTCCGGTTTGGAGATATAACGAGAACCCGATCATTAACCGTAATCCGGTTGAAAATGTTGCGAGAATTTTTAACAGCGCAGTGGTTCCGTATGAAGATACATACATTGGAGTGTTCCGTGGTGAACAGAACAATGGAATTCCGTATATTTATCTTGGCAGAAGTGAAGATGGTATTCATTGGAACTTCGACAAGGATAAGATATCCTTTGTGGATGAAAATGGCAATGATTTTGCTCCCCGATACGCATATGACCCTCGCTTAGTAGAGGTGGAAGGCGTTTATTATATTATCTGGTGTACCGATTTTTATGGTGCAGCAATAGGAATGGCTAAGACAACAGACTTTAAGAAGTTTACCCGCATTGAAAATCCTTTTATTCCCTTTAACCGAAATGCAGTGCTCTTCCCGAGGAAAATACATGGTAACTTCCACCTGTTGTCCAGACCAAGTGATAGTGGACATACACCGTTTGGCGACATTTTCTTAAGTGAAAGCCCGGATATGACGTTTTGGGGGAGACATCGTCATGTAATGGGTAAGAGCAGCCAGTGGTGGCAGAGTGTGAAGATCGGTGGTGGTGCAGCCCCGATTGAGACCTCTGAAGGATGGCTTTTGTTCTACCATGGAGTGACCGGAACCTGTAATGGATTCGTGTACTCTATGGGCGGAGCCATCTTGGATATTAATGAACCATCGAAAGTGTTATATCGTTGTGAGAATTATCTGTTAACACCGGAGACATGGTATGAAGAGAGAGGATTTGTTCCGAATGTTATCTTCCCATGTGCAACACTTTCGGATACAGATACAGGAAGAATTGCAATCTATTATGGAGCAGCAGACAGCTATGTAGGACTTGCATTTACCGATGTAGATCGCGTGGTTTCTTATATTAAGGAACATAGTGTGGTAACGGAGGATGACACAGAGATCGGAATCCGTTAGGCTTGGCAAAAAGGAGTATGAAAGTGGTATTACAGGAAGTAAAAGATAATCTGAATAACTGCATCCGCCCTTTTTGGCACAGTCTGATCGATCATGAATATGGTGGCTACTATGGCCGCATGGATATCAATCTCAATTTATATAAGGATGCAGAAAAAGGCACAATTCTTAACAGCCGGATTCTATGGTTCTTCTCTAGTGCATATGCCTTAGAACCAAATGAGAACGACCTGGAATGTGCAGAGCATGCATATGCGTATATGATCAATCATTGTGTAGACAGAGAATATGGGGGGGTCTTCTGGTCGACGAATTATGATGGAACACCATTAGACACCTCCAAGCATACATATAATCAGGCGTTTGCTATCTATGGTTTATCTGCGTATTATGCAGTGACAAAGAAGAAAGAAGCCCTTGAACTGGCAATGGCATTATATGATCTGATCGAGAAGAAATGCCGGGATCAATATGGGTATCTCGAAGCCTTTGATCGTAAGTTTGAACCGGTTTCCAATGAAAAATTATCGGAAAATGGTATTCTTGCGGAGAAGACAATGAATACGCTCCTACATGTACTGGAGGCATACACAGAATTATATAAAGTGTCAGGAAGCCCTCGTGTAGCAAACAGTATGAAATGGATATTTGGCACGATTGCAGGGAAAGTATATAATCCTTCCCTACATCGCCAGAATGTATTCTTTGATAAGATGATGACGAATCTCATTGATCTGCAGTCTTATGGACATGATATTGAGACAACCTGGTTATTAGACCGTGGATTAGAGGTGTTAGGCGATGAGAAGTTAATCGAGCAGTTCCGTCCGATCACGAAAGATCTGGTAGCATCCGTGTATGAGCGGGCGTATATGCCGGATGGTTCCGTGATCAATGAGGCAGAAAATGGTATAAAAGATACAACAAGGATCTGGTGGGTACAGGCAGAATCCATGGTAGGATTTACGAATGCGTACCAGAAGAATCCGGCAGATACAAAGTATTTAGAGGCAGTTGTTGCGATCTGGGAATATTGTAAGAAGTATCTGATCGACAAGCGCCCGGGTGGTGAATGGTTCTGGGATGTAGATGAGAATGGAGTTCCATCTAGTAAGAAAGATATTGTAGAACCGTGGAAGTGTCCATATCATGCAGGACGTATGTGCATCGAATTAATTCGCCGGGGTGTAGAACCGGCTTCGAAAGGAGAGTAGAAGAATGCTTCATGAACGTTATTATGTAGAACAGGCTCGTTATGAGAAGCTGATTGCGAGAAAGAATAGTAAGACAGATTTTTATAATGGCATTTATGATCGTTATGAGTATCCGGTGCTGACGGCGGCACATATTCCGCTTACATGGAAATATGACCTGAATCCGGAGACAAATCCGAATTTTATGGAACGGTTAGGTGTGAATGCGGTATTTAATGCAGGAGCAATCTATCTGAATGGAAAATATTATCTGGTAGCACGGATTGAGGGAAATGATAGAAAATCTTTCTTTGGCGTGGCAGAAAGTGATAATGGTGTGGACGGGTTCCGTTTCTGGGATTATCCGATCCTGTTAGATGATATCTGCCCGGAAGAGACGAATGTATATGATATGCGTCTGACACAGCATGAGGATGGCTACATTTATGGTGTGTTCTGCTCTGAGAGTAAAGATACTTCCGTGAATGATCTGTCAGCGGCTGTTGCGGCAGCGGGTATTGTCCGGACGAAAGATCTTAAGAAGTGGGAAAGACTTCCGAATCTGGTAACGAAGCATTCTCCACAGCAGAGAAATGTGGTACTTTATCCGGAATTTGTAGATGGAAAGTATGCATTCTATACCCGTCCGATGGATGATTTTATTGAGACCGGTTCCGGTGGCGGTATTGGTTTTGGGCTTTGTGAGGATATTACACATGCAGTGATCGAGGAAGAGACTATTACAAGCAAGAGAAAGTATCATACGATCACAGAGGCAAAGAACGGAGCAGGAGCAACACCGATCAAGACCGATCAGGGATATATTCATATTGCGCATGGTGTTCGGAATACGGCGGCAGGACTTCGGTACGTTGTGTATGCATTTGCCACAGATCTGAATGATCCGACAAAAGTGATTGCAGAACCGTCTGGATTCCTGATCGCACCGCAGGGTGAAGAACGTGTGGGAGATGTATCAAATGTGGTATTTACAAATGGAGCCATTGTGAATGAGAAGAATGAGGTATATATTTATTATGCTTCTTCAGATACCAGACTGCATGTTGCCACAACCACAATTGATAAATTGAAAGATTTTGTGTTTCATACACCGGAAGATCCGTTGCGTTCGGTACTTTGTGTACAGCAAAGATGTGATCTGATTCGTAAGAATCTTGAATTTTTGGAAAAGGAACAGAAATAATAAGCGATAAGGCTGCCGAACTTGCAATACGTACTAGAGATTGCCTGGTTATGACAGCCTTTTTAGGTTGATAAGAGGGAGTATCGACCGAAATGAGCAGGAAGGTGGCAAGACATGTTTGAGATAGCGGCAATATTTAAAGATGGAATGGTACTGCAGCAACATAAGCGCAATGTTGTCTGGGGAACGGCGGAGCCTGGCGTGGTGAAGTTGAATTTCCGTGGACAGATCTATGTAACAGCAGTAACAGACGGAAAATGGAAGATTGAATTAAATGAGACAGCGGCGGGTGGTTCTTATACGATGGAACTTACCTGGCAGTCTGCGGATGGGAAAGAAAAGCAGACGAAACGGATACAGGATATATTAGTAGGTGAAGTGTGGTTGGCTGGTGGACAGTCAAACATGGAACTGGCATTGAAAGATAGCGAAGATGGAGTTACGACATCACAAGGAGCATCATATACTGATATCCGGTTTTATAATGTTCCAAAGCATGCGGTAGCAGATGATACATTGCGACAGATGGAATTGGAGTCGGGCTGGCAGCAGGCGGTGGGAGAACCAACCGGAGAAATGTCGGCGGTAGCATTTTATTATGCAGTAAAGTTATATGAAACACTGCGGGTGCCGATTGGCATCATTGATTGCTATTGGGGCGGTACTTCTGCTACGTGCTGGGTGGATAAGCAGGCATTGCAGGATGTAGAAGAAGTACAGAGTTATCTTCAGGAATGGCAGGATGTATATGATTCCAAAACAGAGGAAGCTTACGCAGAGGAGATGCGGCAGTATCAGGAAGATTACGATGCATGGAATGTCAGAGTGGAAAAGTTAAGACAGGAGAATCCTGATATCGAGTGGGAAGAGATCAATGAAAGGGCAGGTCTTTGTCCGTGGCCGCAGCCAAGAGGCAGAAAATCTCCATTTCGTCCATTTGGATTGTATGAAACGATGATAAGCCACGTGGCACCGTATGGAATCAAAGGATTCCTCTATTATCAGGGAGAGGAAGACTGGGAACGGTCGGAATATTATCATAAACTAAATTCCGCTGTAATACGAAAATGGAGATCTGATTTTGGAGAGGAACTTCCGTTTTATCTGGTGCAGCTTCCGATGTACAGGGCAAAGAATGATCCGGATGATAAGAATTGGTGTATATTAAGGCGGCAACAGGAGATTGCGGTAGAAGAAAATGACAATACAGGAATGGCGGTCATTTTGGATTGCGGAGAATTTGATAATATTCATCCAATTGATAAGAAGACACCGGGAACCCGTCTTGCTTTACAGGCGTTAGGAAAGACATATCAGGTATTGGAAGATTATGAACCGATGCGGTTGGAGCATGTGTCAATTGAAAAGGAGCATGAAATCTGGCTGAATTTTACGGATACATATGGTGCAATCTGTTATAGAAAGTCAGATGGACGCCAACTGACAGCTCAGAATGAAAAAGAACAATATCCGGTCAAAGAATCGGAGTGTTCGGATATTTATGGCTTGGAAGTGAGTGAGGATGGCACATGTTTTTATCCGGCAACGATCCGGGCAGTAGAACCGAACAGGATGCGGGTCAGTGGCAGAGGAATATTAACTGCGGTTAGATATGGCTGGACGAACTATGGTGTGGCAAATCTGTATAATGCAGTAGGACTTCCGCTTGCACCATTTACTGCAGAAGTATGATAGGTAAATGTGAAGCAATGATTGAACATATAGAATAGGAGATTATAAGCATGAATTGGAGAGAAAAGTATAAAGAATGGATGGATTCCCCATATTTTGATGCGGCAACGAAACAAGAACTTAAGAGCATTGGTGGCGATGAGAAAGAATTAGAAGATCGCTTCTATCGGGAGTTAGAGTTTGGAACCGGTGGTCTGCGTGGTGTGATTGGCGCAGGAACCAATCGCATGAATATCTATACGGTACGGAAAGCAACACAGGGATTGGCAAATTATATTATTAAAGAAAATGGTCAGGACAAGGGTGTGGCAATTGCATTTGATTCGAGAAGAATGTCACCGGAATTTGCCAGAGAAGCAGCATGCTGTCTGAATGCAAATGGGATTAAGACCTATATCTTTGACAGCCTTCGACCAACACCGGAATTGTCGTTTGCAGTGCGCGAATTACATTGTATTGCCGGTATTGTGATCACGGCGAGTCATAATCCATCTGAATATAATGGATATAAGGTATATTGGGAGGATGGTGCCCAGATCACACCTCCACATGATAAGAATATTTTAAGAGAAGTGGCAAATGTAACAGATTATGCGGCTGTTAAGACCATGGATCTGGGTGAGGCTATGGCAAAGGGATTGTATCAGGTAATTGATGAATCAATGGATGACAAATATATGGAGTGCATGAAAGCACAGAGTATTCATCCAGAGTGCATTCGGGAAATGGCAGATAAGATTAAGATCGTTTATACGCCATTGCATGGAACAGGTAATCTTCCAGTACGGAGAGTATTAAAGGAACTTGGATTCCAGCATGTATATGTGGTAGAGGAACAGAAATTACCAGACGGTAATTTCCCAACCGTGTCTTATCCAAACCCGGAAGATCCGAAAGCATTTGCACTGGCTCTTTCACTGGCAAAGAAGGTGGATGCCGATATTGTATTGGCGACTGATCCGGATGCAGACCGACTGGGTGTCTATGCCAAGAATCCGGCAACGGGAGAGTATGTAAGCTTTACCGGTAATATGTCCGGTATGCTGATTGCAAACTATATCTTAGAAGAGAAGAAGAATACGAATACACTGCCGGATAATGCAGCGTTGGTTAAGACAATTGTTACAACCAATATGTTAGATGTACTATGTAAAGATTATGATGTGAAAGAGATCGAAGTATTAACCGGATTCAAATATATTGGGGAACAGATTAAGTGGTTTGAACGGGATCATTCTTACGAATATGTATTTGGCATGGAAGAAAGTTACGGCTGTCTGGCAGGTACTTATGCGAGAGATAAGGATGCCTGCGTGGCAGTGATGATGCTTTGTGAGGTGGCAGCTTCTTATAAGGCACAGGGCAAGACATTATGGGATGGTATGGTAGAATTGTATGAGAAATACGGCTATTTCAGAGAAGCATTAGATACGATCACCTTAAAGGGAATCACCGGTGCAGAACAGATCAAGGCAATCATGGAGAATCTGAGAAAGAATCCTCCGAAGATGCTTGGCGGTATTGCAGTGAAGGAAGTAAGAGATTATCAGTCTTCCAAAGCACAGGTATTAGCAGATGGAACTTCTTATGAATTGACACTTCCGCAATCTAACGTATTGTATCTGGAGATGGAAAATGATTGCTGGTGTTGTGCAAGACCTTCCGGTACTGAACCAAAAATTAAGTTCTATATTGGTGTGAAGGGCGAATCCATGGAAGAGGCGGATCAGAAGCTTGCAGCAGTTGAACAGGAATTACTTGCAGTGGCGAAGGATTGATTTCATTTAAAAAATATTGTGTTGGAACGCTTGAAATGAGTTAAAATGTCGATGAGGAGATGAAACGATGGAGATTATGTTTTTGAATCCGGTATTTAAGGAGATGATTTGGGGTGGTAACCGTATGCGCAATGAATACGGTTACGATATTCCGGGTGATGATACAGGAGAATGCTGGGCAATCAGTGCACATCCAAATGGAGACGGTGTGATTGCAAATGGAACCTATGCAGGATGGAATTTGAGCAGATTATGGGCAGAACATCGGGAACTGTTTGGCAATCAGAAGGGAGAGGTATTTCCTCTTCTGACGAAGATCATTGATGCAAAGAATGATCTGAGTATTCAGGTACATCCCGATGACGTCTATGCGAAAGAACATGAGAATGGTTCCCTTGGCAAGATGGAGTGCTGGTATATCTTAGATTGTGATGAGGATGCAAGCATTGTGATCGGGCATCATGCAAATACCAAAGAAGAATTAGAGCAGATGATTGCAGACAAACGCTGGAAAGACCTAATCCGGGAAATCCCGATCCAGAAAGGAGATTTTTTCCAAATCAGTCCGGGAACCGTACATGCAATCAAGGGTGGAACTTTGATCTTAGAGACACAGCAAAATAGTGATATCACCTATCGGCTCTATGACTATGACCGCTTGCAGAATGGAAAGCTGAGACCTCTGCATATTAAACAGAGTATCGATGTGATCGAAGTGCCATTTCGTGAACCGGAACTTCACAGAGAACGGGGTACAACACGTAATACCTGGTGGAATACATTAGTATCCTGTGAATACTATACGGTCTGGAAAGCGGATGTACATGAAACGGAGACGTTATATATGGATCATGATTTCCTGTTAGGCTCCTGTATTGAAGGCTCTGTGACGATCGGAGATGTAAGTATCAAGAAGGGAGATCATTTCATTCTGCCTTCTGGCTTCCCGCAAAGTGCCGTAACGGGAAATGCCACTTTTATATTCTCGACACCTAGGTAATAAGCATAACGAACAGAAAAAGGATATGAATCAGGAATGTACACTTTCAGTTAGTGTATATTCTCCGGATTCATATCCTTTTTGACATCTAAAGATCAACATCATTTTTCTGTATCAAAGCGTCAGTCATACAATATATGCCCACTCTTATACTGTGAAAGCCGGCTTCGTTGCTTTATCAATGTAGAGTGCCTGATCCGCTTGCTCAAGCAGTGCTTCGATGGAGCAGGCAGGCGTAATTGTAAACGTATGGATGCCGACAGAGACAGATATCGGGTATGGTTTCTCCATACGTTCATTAAAGAGCCGGAAATAGTCTTTTAATGTGTGATAAATGGTGTCTGCCGGTATATCAGCTAATATAAGGGCGGCAAACTCGTCTCCACCGATACGACCGGCAATGCTTCCTTCTGGAAGACAATTCTTCAGAGCGGTGGCACATTCATGGATGGAGAAATCGCCTTCTTCATGTCCGAACAGGTCATTAATCTTTTTCAGATAATTGAGATCACAGTAGATGACATAGGCTTGTTGATCATCAATCTGTATGTCAGCCAACATTTCTTTTGCATAATGTACAAAGCCACGACGGTTATAGATGCCGGTTAATAAATCTGTATAAGACAGATTGTTCAGCTCTTCATTTTCTTGCTTTAGTTTTCGTGCATAAGTCTCACGCTCTTCCATTAATTGTTCCTGTTCTCTGATGAGGTGCGCCATGCGGGTGGCTGTGCCAAATAGATAGCAGATGGATTCTGCATAATGGAAAAATGTATATGGTAATTCACATAATAGAAAACCATACTGATATTCCTGATTATAGATATCGATTATCATATAAGTCTTACGCTCATCCGGAAGATGCTGATTGCGGAAGAGATCTTGTGTGTTGATCTGCTGTGACACTTTCGGAAGTGTTGTTACCTTATCGTTGTTGCGATAAGAAGACAGATATACATAATCAGGAAGCTGGAAGTCCTCTGCCTGATGAATGAGTAATTCCCGGTAATAGGAGAATACATAACAGGAAGGAATCTGTTTGATGTGAAAATGTTGTAACTGTCTGGCTGCAAAAGCCTTTGGAGAAGCTGCAAGGAAGAATAGGTCACGGTTTGTGATATTGAGTTCGTGGTCGAAGTCAATAAAGGATAAATGTTGATCCTTATAATGATGCAATTCTTCCCGGGATTCTTCTGCAATAGGTTGTGCAATCCCATCAAAGGATTCTCTTCGGATAAATGCGGTCGGTACCATGGTCCGGCTTGGAGGAATGGCAAATAAGGCCTCGCGATCCCCATTTACAGAGTCTAAGCGGCGAACCGCTTCTTGTACACCGATTACTCCAAAATGTTGTGGGAGTGCCTGAATGGTTGCTAAAGGCGGGTTTGCGTGTTTGGATAACTGAATGTCGTCAAAACCTAGGATGCGGCAATCCCTGCCGATATGGATGCCTTGTTCCTGCAAGATCTCATATAAAAGCAAGGCGATGGTATCACTCATGACAACGATAGCTTCTAAGTCGGAATGGGCACGGTACCATGTTGCAAGCCGTTCTTTGCAGCTTGCAGAATAATCACCTTGTATTGTATATTCCTCCTGATAAGGAAGGTGATGTTTGGCAAGCGTTTCCTGGTAAGCCATGAAACGTTCTCTGGCATCTAAGTTGTCTAAGTCTCCATAGATCATGCCGATCCGTGTTATTCCGGACGTGATCCACGAATCCATGGCATCAGCAATGGAGGTTTTATTGTCAAAGACAACATTGCTATAACCAGGTTCTTCGCAGGATAATAGAAGCATAGGTGTATTGGAAAGATTCTGCAGAAAATGCAGGGAATCTTCATGCGGTACTTTGAATCCGATGCAGCTTAAGGCACACAAAATGAAATCTAAAGATTGACATTTCGCGAATTGTGCCAATGTATTATATTGATATTCATAACGTAGTAAAGGATTCTGTTTCTCGTCCTGTCCCTGCAGATATTTTACTGGCAGGATAAATAGGTTCACGTCTAGACGTTCTGATTCAGACATCGCTCCCTGACAGATACGAGAGGAGAAATCATCTTCTATATTCCCCACTAATAATCCAATGTTATATCGATGTTTGTGTAACTCCATACTCTACTTCACTTTGTATACTTAAACATTTGTCAAATATAGTTACAAACATTTTAATATAAATTTAACTAAAAATCAATTGCTAATTTACTTAAAACAACACTTTATTTGCCGGATTTCCTGTTGCGCGATATAAAAAAGATAAATGCAAGAACTAACAAGGCAATACACATCCAAGGAATCAGATATTGTAATCCTTGTGGAGCGAACAGATCATAATATCCTTTCAGATAAATAAA
This sequence comes from uncultured Clostridium sp., assembly GCA_900552885.1. Lineage (GTDB taxonomy): Bacteria > Bacillota > Clostridia > Lachnospirales > Lachnospiraceae > CAG-590. The sequence continues at coordinate 13,542 of USBM01000002.1, forward strand.
TACGACAACGGTGGGAATGATGTAAGTCATATGCCAGCGCAGATGATGTGGGAAACGAAGTCCGTTGCCGGAATCAGCTTCCGCTAAGAAGTTATCAAATCCCCATCCGTATCGGGTTGTACAGAACATTACATAGACTAATGAGCCTAATGGAAGAACGTTGCTTGAGATCAGGAAATCTTCCAGATCCATGATTGTTGTACCGGAGCCTAATGGATGGAATCCGGCAAGAATATTGTAGCCTAATATGCATGGCATGGATAGGACAATAATAGCAATGATATTAACCAGTACTGCTTTCTTTCGTGACCAGCCCCATAGATCGATCGCAAAGGAGATAATATTTTCAAAGACTGCGATTACGGTGGAGAGTGCAGCAAATGACAGGAACAGGAAGAACAGGCTTCCCCAGATCCGGCCGCCGGACATCTGGTTAAAAATGTTAGGCAGAGTGATAAAGATCAGAGAAGGACCGGCATCCGGTTCAATACCATAGGCAAAGCATGCAGGAATAATAATCAGTCCTGCCATCAAAGCAACGAAAGTATCTAATATGGTAATGCTTAATGCCTCTCCGGTGAGAGAACGGCTTTTATCCAGATAGCTTCCGAAGATTGCCATAGATCCCATACCAATACTTAAGGTGAAGAATGCCTGTGACATTGCAGCGAATATGACATTTCCGATTCCTTTTTCCACCATGCTGTGAAAATCAGGAACGAGATAGAAACGGATTCCGGCTTTAGCTCCCGGCAGCAAGGTAGAATGAATGGCAAGAATCACGATCAGACCTAACAGCAACAGCAACATGATCTTGGTGATCTTTTCCACACCTTTTTGTACGCCGAGGGAACAGATGCCAAATGCAAGGATAACGGTTACGATCATCCAGAAGGTTAAAGTGGCAGGGGACTGTAATAATGTATTGAACTTCTCAGAAATCTGTTCTGTGTTAAGTGGTGTATTCGTAAATTCACCGGTCAGACAACGCCAGAAGTAATAAAGCATCCACCCTGCAACAGTGGTATAGAACATCATGAGCAGATAATTGCCGGCCATGCCGATATAACTGTATGTGTGCCAGCGTGTTCCTTCCGGTTCTAATACTTTGAAAGAAGTAGCACAGCTTTTCTGACTTCCGCGTCCAACAGAAAATTCACATACCATAATCGGAAATCCTAAAATTGCTAAAAATACCAGATAGATCAATATGAAGGCGGCACCTCCGTACTGCCCACACATATATGGGAATTTCCATACATTTCCTAATCCAATCGCACATCCGGCTGATACTAAAATAAACCCTAAACGGGAACTGAATTTTTCGCGTTCCATAAAAAAGTCTCCTTTAATTAAAATACGATTTATTATATACTATCCTATATGCGAACGCAAATAAATTTCCATGCTGTAATCGGAATAATTCATGTTTAATTGATTCCAAAGATTTGCTGCAGAGTTGGATCCTCGTGCAGAAGCTGTTTTGCAAGAGTACGGTATTTTTCTTCGTGCAGGTAAGTATGCCGGAATGGCTTAATGTCCGGAGCCAGATCGATTGCTTTTTCGTAATCTGCTATATTCAGATCTAAGGTGGCAACATAGTCAAAGAATCCGGTATCGGTAAATACTTTGTGGATCCGCTTGTAACGATGATCCTGTACCAGGCTCATCAGGTAGGTAGCAATGCCAACCTGTACACCGTGTAGTTGTGGTTGGGGCAGCATTTTGTCAAGAGCATGGGAGATCAGATGTTCACTGCCGCTGGTGGGAGCACTGTTTCCTGCAATCTCGTTTGCAATGCCACTCATGGCAAGAGAATCCAATAATTCTTTGAGAAACAGGTCATCCTGAATATTATCAAACGGAGTGCGGACGAAGCTGTTGACCGCTTTCTTTGCGATCATCATGGCAAAATCGTTGACCTCATCATAACCGAGATTCTCTTCGTACTGCCAGTCATAAAGTGCAGTGATCTTAGAAACCATGTCACCAATGCCGGAGTAGAGAAATCTGACAGGAGCACTTTTGATCACTTCTGTATCTGCAATGATACCATATGCCATGCGGGCAGGAACGGAATTACGTCGTCCATCTACGAGCAGGGAGGCACTGGCACTGGAGAAACCGTCGCTGGATGCAGAAGTTGGAATGCTGATAAAAGGAAGTTTTCTTAAAAAACCCATATATTTGGCTGCATCGATCACTTTGCCACCGCCGATGCCGAGGACTGCCTGCGTTTTGGCTGGAAGATTGAAAGCAAGAGAAGTGATATCTTCTAACCGGACAGAATCCAATTCCTGGTATTCTAATACGTCTATCTGTGCATCTGCTAAAGATTTCATGACGCGGGTCCCGAACATGTCAATTAGACCGTTTCCAAAGAAAATGACAACTTTCCGGATATTTCCTTCCTTGAAGTAGTCACCGAGTTTTCCTAAGGCTCCGGATTCTACTTTTAATAATGTGGGAATTGCAATATATGACTTGTTCTGTTTGCTCATGCGTATCGTCCTCCGTTTTTTATGATTATTTATATTAATTTTTCACATAAATCAGTAAAGAAAATCAAGAATTTCTTTGTTATACTATACTATATCGTAGAACGTTCTTTTATTCAAGCCGGGGAATGTTTGTCGTTGATTTACAGTCTGTAAAAGAGTATAATATAATGCAGTGAAGTGTAGTTGGAGAATTGGAACAGAGGGGTATTATGGGACAGATATCAATTGTATCGCTTGCAAAAGATATACAGAAATATAGAGCATTAGCAGAAGAATATCATGTGAGTTTTGAAGTGAATGATTTTTACAATCCGGATGTTTTAGAAGATGCCGAGGAGATGAACCGACTGATCACATTTTATCAGGAAAAAGGACTGCCGGAGAATAGCACCATGCATGGAGCCTTTTTTGATATTGTGGTGTTTAGTTATGACTCGAGAGTGAGAGAGATATCGGAGCTTCGTATGGAGCAGAGTATGAAAGTTGCGGTACGTCTTGGCGTGAGGGGAGTCGTGTTTCATACGAATTATAGTCCGATGTTATCAGGGCCGGAATATGACAGACGTGCGGTAGATATGACGGCACAGTATGTGGAATGCCTGCTGAAGCGGTATCCGGATACAGAGATCTATTTAGAGAATATGTTTGACACAGATCCGGCAATTCTGACTGCTATATCGGAGAAATTATGTACTTATGGGAATTATGGTGTATGTTTTGATTATGCACATGCGAGTATATCGAATACACCAATGGAACAATGGGTGATAGAGTTGACACCCTATATCAAACATGTACATATCAATGATAATGATTTTACGAGGGATCTGCATCTTGCGGTGGGAGATGGCAAGATTAACTGGAATCAGTTTATGAGATATCGTAACCGGTATTTTCCAGACTGTAGTATTTTGATCGAGACAACATCGCCGGAGAATCAGAAACGTTCGCTGGAATATTTGCGACAGAATTACAGGAAATTTCTGTCATAAAGATCATATGGACTTGCACACAAAGGCTTGGAGGAGAGAGCATGGAGAATAAGAGAGCGTTGCAGGCAGAAGAGATGCTGGAACAGATTTTTTATTATATGAATCAGTTGGTGGAAGAGAAAGAGTTTATACCAACGATTTTGTTGTTAACGGATTTGGGACGTACATTGGTTAATTCGGAGAGGGCGTCGTTCTGGTATTGGGATCGGGAGAAGAAGCAATATTGGACGTTGGCGGCACTTGGAAGTGAGCGGATTACAGTGCCGGAGGGATCCGGTGTGGTAGGGGCTTCGATCGCAAACAGGGAGACGATCGTGATCAATAACCCATACGAAGATGAGAGATTTAATTCTAATGTAGATAGGGACACGGGTTTTATTACCAAGTCTATTCTGTGTATGCCGGTTGCAAATGCCAAGGGCAAAGTGATAGGTGCTTATCAGGCGATTAATAAGATCGGAGAAGATGGAGAAAGTGTATTTGATGAACAGGATGTTAAACATCTGACTCTTGCGGCTGCGTTTTGTGGTAAGACATTAGAATCACATATTCTTTATGAGGAGACACAGGTGGATCCACTGACACAATTGAAGAATCGACGTGGTTTTTATGAGTATTATAATGAGCAGATAAGACCAAATGCGGATAAGCAGAATATAGCAATTCTGATGTGTGACATTGATTTTTTTAAGAAAGTGAACGATACTTACGGACATAATGCAGGAGATGCGGTGCTGGTTATGGTAGCAGATATGCTGAGACGGTCTGTGGATGGTAAGGGTATGGTTGCAAGATGGGGCGGCGAGGAATTTGTTATGCTGTTAGAACATTGTCAGGAAGAAGAAGCGAAACAATTTGCGGAAGGAATACGACAGAAGGTAGAAAAGTCGGTATGTACATTTGAAGAAGATTCCATTCATGTTACCATGTCATTTGGTGTCAGATCACTCGATGCATGTGAGGAATTGAGTAAGAATGTAGAAGAGGTAGATGCAAGGTTATACTGTGCCAAACAATCAGGACGGAATCAGGTGATCGCATCATAATACGGATAAAGAGACGGGAAAGAGGCAGTGAATATGGCACAAGAACAGTCAGTATTTATTAGTTATAGTTCGAGGGACACAGAGTTTGTTAAAAGAATAATCAAACAATTAGACCGGATGGGGGTGTCTTACTGGAAAGCACCGGAGATGATACCTGCCGGTTCCAGTTATGCAAGGGAGATTCCGAAAGCAATTCAGCAATGTAGTGTGTTTTTGCTTGTGTTGTCTCCGACTTCGCAGGATTCGATCTGGGTGGAGAAAGAGATTGATAATGCAATCTGTAATCGTAAGACGATCATTCCTTTTGAGATTCGTGAAGTGGTGCTGAATGATACATTTCGGTTTTATTTGAATAATGTACAGATGATCTCATTTGCAAGAAATCCAGATACAGCGTTTGAACAGTTAAGATCACAGATATTTCAGATGCTTCCGGAATTACAGAAGCCAGGGAATTGTGCAGTTGACGGTACGAATGAGATGATTCACCGGAATCGGGAAACAGTATCCACTGCTCACAGGGAAACGCAGAATAAGCTTCAGCAGCCGGAAGAGGGAGATCCTAAGAAACGGGTGCTTAGTATGGCGGCTGTACCCGGAAAGAGCCGCAATGGAAGGAATTCGAATGCGTTGCGTATGAACCGGATTCCACTTGCGTGCCAGTATTGTGGCTGTAAGGATCTGCAGAATGTAACGATAGGAACTTACCGGTGTGTAAGGTGTGGCAGAGATAATTATGACGATTTTCAGACAATAAGGAATTACTTAGAAAAGGCAGGAGCAACATCGGCTACGGTGATAGAACGTGAGACGGGAGTGCCGAGAAGAATTATTGAATATTTTTTCCGGGATGAATATCTGGAGATTCCTAAGAATTCTCCGGTGAGGGTTCCTTGTGCTATATGCGGGGCACCAATCCGGACAGGAACCTTATGCGATAATTGTAAGACAGATCCTAAGAAACAGCAGCAGGCAGATCGTAAAGGAAAATGGCATACGCTTTGGTAGAGCGGGAAAGTATAGGATGGAACGATGGAACGGGTAATCTGGGTAATCGGCAATGAGAGAAAGGATATGATCGTAGCACAGCGGGAGATCAATTCGACAGGAAGTATGCGTGCTTTTTGTATGCTGTCGGGTAATGCAGTTCACAAAGCAATTGCAATACAGAACAGTGAGAATAAGGATCTGAGCAGTTTCCCGTCGCTGATCATTATGGATTATCAGATGGCAGCGGATGAGGAATTTGCAACATTGTCTTATATCAAGCAGCAGGAAGCGTTGGCAGGAGTGCCGCTGTTTTTCATGACGAAAGAACGGAGTCAGGAATTAGATGAGGTCTGTTTTGCAAAGGGTGCGATGGTAGTGTTGCATAAACCGTTTTCCAAGTCAGGGATTCTCCGGATTGAACGGGTTGCGTGGCAGCATGAAGTGACAAGGAATTATGAAAAGATGTTGCAAAAGCAGGCAGGAGATCTACAGGCGGCACGGGAGATCATGCGTCTGAATCAGAAGCTGAAGTCTAGAAATGAGCTTCTTTATCAAGTGTTTGGACGGTATTTTTCGGATCAGGTGCTGGAAGTGATCTTAGAACATCCGGAGGGAGCCGCAATAGGTGGAGAGAAGAGAGATTTAACGGTTTTGATCTCGGACCTGCGGGGATTTACCTCTCTTTCAGAAGAGTTAGAGCCGGAGGCCGTGACAGGATTACTCAATTTCTATTTTGGCAGGATGGTGGATGTGATCGCGTCTTACAGGGGAACAGTGATCGAGTTTCTTGGAGATGGTGTGTTGGCAGTGTTTGGGGCACCCATTCTTTCGGAGAATCATATTACAGATGCAATAGCAGCAGCAATCCGGATGCAGAATGAGATGGAGACTGTGAATACATATTGTCGGGAACATGAATATCCGTTGTTGGAGATGGGAATAGGGATCCATTCCGGGGATGCATTTATTGGTAATGTCGGTTCTGAGAAAATGATGCGGTATAATGTGATCGGGAAAGTTGTGAATGAATGCTCACGGATTGAGAGCTATAGCGTTGGAGGACAGGTGCTTGTTTCGGAAGAAGCACTGGAGGGTATTGAAGTTCCGATAGAGATTCACAGTAAGATGCAGATTACGGCAAAAGGGATCCACAAACCGGTATCCGTGTGTGAGGTGACTGCAATTGGGGGCGAATATGGATGCGGGATTGAGAATGTCAAATTTGATGCAGTAGTTCCGGTGAAAGAGAAGCTGATATTACAGTTGTTTCGTATTGAGGAGAAGTTGGTGACGGCGAAAGCAGTATTGACAGTGTTAGAACAGTTTTCGTTAAAGCGTGCCGTTGTTTCACTATTAGAGGAAAACGGTAGTGGGAATGCTGAAAAGAGCCAATTGGAGATATATTCAGATGTAGAGATTACTGCAATTCGGGAAGATGGCGAGATGATTTTTGATGGGGTATATGCTAAGATTGTAGATGTACAACAGAATCGACTGGTATTGCATTTTACACATGTGAATCATGATTTCCGACAATTTGCCAAAATGACTGTACCCCAGAATGTAGAGAATTAGATGGTGATGGAATATAGGATGAGGTGTGTATGGTAGAACATTATGGGTTTGAAGATTATAGTATAACAACGGTTCCGGGGATTGTACGCTGCTATGTGCGTCCGACAGATCAGATGGTTGTTGCAGAAGTGAGTGAGGAGCTCTATCGGTCTTTTTCGGAGGAGATATTGGAAGAGCAGGAAGGGGAGAATTCCATATTCGCACAATTCCGGAAAGAAAAAATGTGCCATTTTTTGCTGCTGTTATGGAAAGAACAGGAGGAAGACCGTTTTCTGTTCTTTAGTGATACAAAAAAGGTGCGTGCGATTGAGTATATGGATTATATGATCTCAGAATTTGGACTTGTCAAAGGCAATGCATTTGCAGCAAGTGGACAGATCTCTTCTGCAGTCTGGAAAGTGCAGATGTCCGGCATGGACATGGGAGATACAATGGAATACTGCTTAGAACGGGCAGCCTCCTATCATACGGAGATTCAAATTATAGAAGCGGCAGCATTTGGGATCGGACAAGCGGGATATATCCGGTCGCTTCCTCAGTACGTGAAGAAAAAGATTCCATGGGCGTATGTTAAGTCAACGGATATTACGTCAGAAGGACAGCAATTTGAGATCCGCTCTCTGGAGAATGAATCGGGAATTGTGTTGACGGCACATCCGGATGTCTATATTATGATCGGGTGCCGTGGTGAGGCATATGACATTACAAGGGAAAAGTTTGAACGTACGTATGAGAGCACAGAGGATGTGTTGGATGTGTTTGAGCAGATGTTGGACTTTATTCCGGAAGCAAGGTTGCTGACCAATGGAGAATATGTCAGCCTGGATGACTTGGCACATTTATGCTATCCGAGACAAGGCAATGCGATCTATGCAGTTTGTCTTAAAGAACGGACAAAAGTATTCCCGGAGAATGGAACACAGGAATACTATTTAGGACGTCCGGGAGATTATATGGCCGTAAGGGAAGAGGATCTGACGGATATCTATATTATTCAACGGGATATCTTCCGGCAGACTTATGAGGAAAAGATAAAAGCATAAAAAGATAGCAGATAATAGGAGGTTATGCATGAGAATAGAACAGGGAAATGGAACACGAAAAGGCATGATAGGGGTTGCTAAGGGGTTGTGTGTCACGATGCTAGTCGGAATCATGGCAGCAGGCGTGTTAAGTGGCAGTAATGCTATGACACAGGTGCAGGCCGCAAGGAATAATGGGTTTGTAGTCAGTAAGCACTGGCTTCCGGCAGCAGAGATCCACGATGGCGGGGATAATACTTCCGTAACCAAGCGGGGAGCAGTATATCCGGCACGGTACGATGCCAGAGAAAACGGCTGGGTAACTTCAGTTAAGAATCAGGGAAATTACGAAAGCTGTTGGTCTTTTTCTTCTTTGGCGGCGATTGAGACGAACCTGATCAAGAATGGGAGGGCAGATGCTTCCATTGATCTTTCGGAGAATCAGTTTGCTTACTTTTTCTATAATCGCCAGCCGGATAAGTTAGGGTATACAGTTGGAGATTATAATACAACATCAAGAGGTAATTATCTGGCGGCAGGGGGGACACTGCAGGGAACAGGGCTTGCCTTGGCAACCTGGGCGGGAGTTACAACAGAGGCGAGAAGCCCTTATATGACGATACCGGATGCATCACTTTGTTATGCGGCGGATTATTCGGTGCGGAATGTATATCTATATAATTATAGTATGACCAATCTTGCAGGTTCGGTTGCTACGATCAAACAGGCGATCTTAGATCATGGAGCCGTTGCCTGTGGAATTAATATGATTGCACAGTATTATAATCCGGTGAATTATTCTTACAATTGTCAGATGGCAGGCGGTAATCACGCAATTGCGATCATTGGATGGGATGATTCTTATTCAAAGGATAATTTCAACATGAAACCGGCTGCGGATGGAGCCTGGATCGTGAAGAACAGCTATGGACCGGAGTTTGGAGATCAGGGTTATTTCTATGTGTCTTATGAAGACCGGACGCTTACGGAATTCATTGCATTTGAGGCAGTAACGGCGGCAGAGCAGTTTGATAACAATTATCAGTATGATGGAACAGCAAATCCGGCATATAGTTATAATAAGGGAGAATGGTATGCTAATGTGTTTGAGGCGAAGGGAGCTAATGGATTTAACGAGGAGTTGAAGGCGGTTGGTGTCTATACATTGACAACGAATTGTAATTATGAAGTGGAAGTATATACAGGACTTACCGATGCCGGAAAACCAACGAGTGGAACGAAAGTATACGACGTGCCGGTTACGGGGACCCTTACGGATGCGGGATATCAGACCATTGCGCTTCCGAGTGCCGTTTCGTTAACTGCCGGGGAATCATTTGCAGTCCTGGTACGTTTGAAAGATTCATATGGTGCCAATGCTTATATTGGTGCGGATTCTACATATCAGAATGATTGGATCACATTTATCGCCAATGTATCAGACAATCAGTCATTTGTCCAGGTGAATAACAAGTGGTATGATTTCGGTAAGGAAGCCAAAGCAAATGTGAGAATCAAAGCCTACACCGATGCAACCGCAGAAAAATCTGCATTTGCATTAAGTGATAAGAAACTCGGTATCTCAAAGGGCACTACGGCAAAACTTGCATTGCAGGTAAGTCCGAATGTATATCGGGATGTTAAGTGGAAGTCTTCAAATAAGAAGGTTGCAACAGTGAACAAGAAGGGAAAAGTCAAAGCAAAATCCTATGGCAGTACGACTATTTCTGCAACTTTTATGGCAGGCGGTAATAAGAAGACGCTGAAATGCAAGGTGACGGTAGGACCATCCAAGGTGAAAAGTGTCAAGGTAAGTGGTGGAAAGAAGAAAGTAAAAGTCCGCTGGAAGAAGAGCAGCGGATCAAACGGCTATGAAGTGTACTATGCAGCAGCGAGAGACAGTGCATATAAGAAATTAGCTGCAACGACTGCCACTTCCTGTACAAAGAAGATGAAAAAAGGAACATACTATGTGAAAGTACGTTCCTATAAGATATCCGGATCAAAGAAGCTATACGGCAGCTTTTCCGGTATAAAGGAGGTGACGATCCGGTAAGAATTCTAATGATAAGTGACAACAATATCATGTTCTAAGATAACCGTTTTGCCATCCGGAATCAGATTTTCGTCTCCACGGATAATGAGGGCGATCAGTTCGTTTGGAGGGAGATGAAGATCTTCGATCGAACGGTTGCACCATGTATGGTTTTCAGTGATAAGATGTTCCTCTAACTTTTCATGTTCACCTGGTTCATAGGCAGGTACACTCAGGATAACATTGTCTCCGGCAAGAATCGTAGTATCACCTCGGGGAATGATATTTTCTTTGTGACGTTTGATCATAATGGCAAGGGAGCCGGTTGGCATATGTACATCTTTGATCTGCCGGTTCTGCCAGTTGTGGCCTTCCGGAATGAACATGCGCATTAAGGTAATGGCAGATTCTTCCTGGTAATCATTAAAGGTTTTACGGACATCGGAAGTTTCATCGACCATCTGCAGCCGCTTGGCAACCGCAGGAAGCAGTGTACCCTGAATGGTAACGGAGAAGAGGGCGACTAAGAATACGATGTGAAACAGATCGGATTGAAGTTGTGTTCCGCCTGCAATTACCATTGTAGCAAATACGATCGAGGCAGCACCGCGAAGTCCTGCCCAGGAGACCAGAAGACATTGGCGAAGACTGCTGCCGAGGGGTTTGAGTATTATAAATACAGCAATTGGTCTTGCTAATACCGTAAGGAAGAATACAATCGCAATGGCGGGCAATACAATGGCCGGTAGTCGGTGCGGAAATGCAAGTAACCCTAATATGAAGAACAGAAAGATCTGTGCCAGACCAGTAATTCCATCAAAGAATGGAATTAATACGGACTTGTTCTTGATTGGACTGTTTCCGATCAGAATACCGCATAGATACACGCTAAGATAAGCATTACCACCAACCAGACTTGACAGACCATAGCATAGAAGTACGATGGCGATCATGAATATGGTGTCAAGTCCCTCCGCTATAAAAGGTGTTTTGGTTAGAAGCCAGATGGCTAACATTGCAAAGAAAACACCGAGGATACAGCCATATGTTAACTGAGCAAAGATGGCATATCCCAAATTGGATTGGGATTGTGAAGAGAGGAGTCCTACTCCGATCACAGTCAGCATATAAGAGACCGGATCGTTACTTCCGCTTTCCATCTCTAAAAGAGAGGCGGTTCCATCCTTGAGGTTTAATTTCTTTTTACGAAGAATAGAGAATACACTGGCAGCATCCGTAGAAGAAAGAACAGCACCAATCAGAAAACTTTCCGGTACAGGAAAATGCAGACAGAAGTGACATAGCAGTGCAGTGATTCCGGCGGTGATGATCACACCCAGGGTAGATAAGAGTAAAGCTCTTACGGCAACCGGGCGGGCAATGCTCCATTTTGTATTGAAACCACCATAGAACATGATGAATAATAAAGCGATGGAACAGAATTGTTCAGCTAATGTATAGTTATCAAAAGGGATCTTCACAATACCATCGCTTCCAAACAGCATACCAATGAATAGAAATAAGATCAGGGCAGGCATGCCGAAACGATCCGAAAAACGATCGGCAAGAATACATAAGAATATAATAGTGGCAGTCAGAATGATAGATATTGTCATATAGTGTCCTCCCGAAATAATGATTGGTTTTTAGTATAACATTATGATAGGAGACGGGGCAAGAGAAAAGAACTTGCTTTTCTTTCGTTTTGTAATGAATGGAAAGTAAAGGGGAGAAAAAGGGGAAATCAGTAATTCATATTAGGAATAGAGGTAAATTATGCAGGATAAAAAGATAGTATTATTGATAGATGCAGAGAATACCAGTGCGAAGTTTGCAGATGGTATTATGCAGTATTTAACAAAGCGGGGGGATATTATCTCCGCCCAGATATACGGAGATTTCTTAGATAATAAGAACACAAAGCAATGGAACAGTAAGGCAGTGCAATATAACCTGCAACGGTATCAGGCGGATACTACCAAAGCGGGGAAAAATGCGGCGGATATTGCGTTAGTGATTGATGCAATGGATTTTTTGCATAAGGAGAATCATGCGGATGTATTCTGTGTGATTACATCGGATGGTGATTTTACCCGTCTGGTGGAGCGAATCCGGAAAGAGAACATTGAAGTGATCGGTATGGGGAAAACAGATGCATCGCCCAGACTTCGCCGCGCATGTAGTGAGTATGTGGAATTAGAGCAATTAGGAATCAAAACAAAGCAGAACGGGAATAAAGCTGTAGACAAAGAGAAGAGAACCTCAATGCCGAAGCAGGCTGATAAAACGGATAAAGATAATGGGAACAAGTCAAAAAAAGTACCACTTAAGCAGATTAAAATGGCACTTAATGAATTGGTACAAAGTGATGAAAATGCCGGAAAAGCACCGGATCTTGGAGGGATTAAGAGTCGTATCCAATTACGTTATCCGGGTTTTGATGAGAAAGATTATGGTTATTCTTCTATCCGGGAGCTGATTGATAAAGAGACAAAGTTTTCTGTGCATCAGGAAGGAACACATGCGGTTGTTGTGTCAGACCGGAAAAAATCAGAGAATGATGAGCTTGAGATGGTATGTAGGTTTATGATCGATCTGTATCCGAATAAAGTGATCGGGCAGCATGAGATTGGAGCATTGGGACGGAAATTAAAGAACCGGTATCCGGAGTTTTCTTACAAACAATACGGTTATAAAAAGTTAAGCACTTTTATGGAAGAGGTGGGATTTCAAGTATATTAGTAAAATGATACTTCACAAAGGATCTGACTTATGCTATATTATGTAGTAATGAATACTATGTGACAGAGATGCAAAAATGAGCATTAGGAGGCTGAATATGAAGTTTAAGATAGTGGGAGACAGTTGCACCGATTTTACGGAAGAAGACAGGAAGAAAGAATATATTGTGTCAGTGCCGTTAACGATATCGGTTGGAGAGGATGAGATTATAGATGATGAGAGTTTTGATCAGGAACTCTTTCTGAAAAAAGTTGCAGCATATCCGCAGTGTCCGAAATCGGCCTGTCCGTCACCGGAGATGTATATGAGAAGCTTGGAGGGTGCAGATATGGTGTTTGTTGTGACATTATCACGACATCTGAGCGGTTCTTATAATAGTGCGGTGCTTGCAAAGTCAATGTACGAAGAAGAACATCCGGGAACAAAAGTGCATGTCTTCGATTCAGAATCCGCATCGTCAGGACAGCTTCTGATTGCATATAAGATTGAAGAATATGCGTTGCAGGGAGCATCTTATGAGGAGATAGTGGAAAGAGTGGAAACATTTCGTAATGAGATGCAGACAATGTTTGTGCTAGAGTCTCTTGAAACATTAAGAAAGAATGGAAGATTATCACGAGTGAAAGCACTTGCGGCAGTCGCACTTAATATTAAACCATATATGATGGCTGTAAATGGTCAGATCGTTCAGGTGGGGCAGGCACGTGGAGTCAAACAGGCAATTGGCAAGATGATCAATTATATGGGAACCATCGGAAAAGATTACGAGGATAAGACAGTGATGATAGCACATTGTAATTGCTTAGAGAGGGCACGGGAGACAGAAAGAAAGATCATGGAACGATATTCATTCAAGGATTCAAAGATCATTGACACGAGGGGAATCAGTTCCCTATATGCCAATGAAGGTGGAGTGATCGTATCTTTTTAGGGAATAATGATGAAAGATGCACAGATTGTGCTTGCAATATTGTTGTTTAGCTTCTATAATAATAGCTGTGATTGCAGATATGGTTCATCGGTAGAACGCTAGCTTCCCAAGCTGGAAAGGCGGGTTCGACTCCCGTTATCTGCTTTCTTCAATGTAAAGCCGGAACTTATGGTGGATCATAGGTTTGCGGCTTTTT
>USBM01000003.1 GCA_900552885.1 uncultured Clostridium sp.
CATCCGGCACTGAGCCTCCACCGGCTCAATGATGACCACCTTGTGGCGGTTGGCCAGCAGATTCTGGGCCAGATACCCCAGATCTGTTTCTTATAAAACTTCTTCGCAGACAACAAAATGCTGTCATACTAAAACAGATCGCCTCCATCTTAATATGACAGCGTTATTCTTATCGTTTCAAATTAACAAGTTCTTCAATCAATGTGTCAGAAACTGTAATGATTCTGGAGTTTGCCTGAAAACCTCTCTGGGTTACGATCATTTCCGTAAATTCCTGTGACAGATCCACATTTGACATCTCAATAACACCCTGTGTCATCTTCTCGCCTGCAGCTTCAATATCCTGACCAATTCCATCAAATTCACCGGACGCACGTGTCTCTTTATATAAGCTGTCACCGATTGCTTCAAGACCTGCAGGATTAATAAACTTAGCAACTGCAATCTGACCTAATAATTTGGTAACACCATTATCATACACACCATAAATCTTACCGGCAGTATCAATACTGACATCCGTAAGTGTACCTACTCTTCGTCCACCACCGGTAGTATCTGTGCCGCCACGAACCGTTTCTACGCTACACTCTCCTCCCTTTGTGGAGTACATCGTCATATTGGAACAATCCAATTCAATGGAGTCGATCCAATCGCCCTGATTCGGAGAAGAATGATCCTGGAAAACATTACCCTTATTTGCATCGGTAGGCGTAATAGTAAGTGATGTTGTACCTACTCCGGCAACACCACCCATGCCGACAAATTTACCGGAATCCAGATCAAACTTAATCGTAGCATCTCCCAAAGACGCCTGATACCCGTTCTGCAAAATATCTACATTATTGCTATCTTTGATAGAGTCAATCGACAGATTATATAAACTTGAATCAGTTGTACTTTGCGTAATCTTGAACTTTACCGTGTATGCATATCCCAAATTATCATAAATCGGAACTGTAGTAACTACACCATCCGTCGTCTGCAGTTTAGAATCCACACTTGCAATGTTACCATGCATATACATCTTAGATGTCATCTCCGGTGATGCTGTCTGATTCTCCTCTGCCTCCGGTCTTAATGCAGATACGGTATCTCTCTTAATCTCTGTCGGATTGTCAGGATCTACCTGCCAGCCCATTACCAGATCACCGCTGCCGGTAACCAGATTACCACTGTCATCAGTCTTAAAAGCACCTACTTTGGTAAAGTAATTCGTGCCTGCACGGTTAACAACAAAGAAACTGCTTCCATTGATCATCAGATCATACGGATTGTTGGTTGACTGAGCTGATCCACTCGTCTGTGTCACAGATACGGTTGCAACACCGGAACCAAGACCGATCTGCTTCGCATTCGTACCACCACTTGAACCGGTTGCGCCTGTCGCACTCTGCGTTGTCTGATATAATACATCTTTAAATAATACCTGGCTTGACTTAAAACCTACTGTATTAACATTTGCAATATTGTTACCTATTACATCCATCTTGGTCTGGTGTGTCTTAAGTCCTGCAACACCAGAGTAAAGTGATCTCATCATAATTATTGACCTCCTATTCTCTCACTGATGGTTATCCCTTCCGTCATTCAGGGATATCTAGCCTCCGAAAGGTCCGGCTACACAATCACTGCACCATCAATATTAGTAAATACGCTACTATCATTCGATTCCTGATCCATTGCGGTGATCACGGTATTGTTCTTGATATTCACAATAAAAGCAAGATTATCCATCATAACAAGTGATTCATTAATATTCTTCTGTTTTGCCTGTTGCACTCCATCATTCAGGCGTTCCATCTGTGCATCACTTAACCGGATATTTCTGCTCAACAGCCGTTCATTGGCGTGTTTGGAAAAATTAACATTCTCCTTCGTACCGTTGACCTGTTCCAATACATCACGAAAAGATATCGTTTGCGATGCCTCGGGACTTTGTCGATTCATCTTTCCCGCATCCTGCAGATAAGTGTCTTTCACTTGTTCGATCGACATAAAAGAATTCGATATCAGATCCATCTTATCGCCTCTCTTTCATTGCTTATGCCCTATTTGCAGCAGTATCTGTTCCCGTTGCTGCACTTGTTGTCTGATCTTTTCCGTTCTGATTATCAGCGTTTCCATCCGCCTTAGCAGTATCTTCTGTCTTATTATTATCCGCCTTGTTATTGCCGTCTGTCTTGTTTTCTTTTTCCTGATCGGCCAGATGTTTCAGATAATCCAGACTTACTACAGAATCCAGGTAATCAGATGAATAATACTCATCACCAATATGAAAATATGCCTTGCCATCGGTTACAGTAACATAATCGACCAGACCGCTGACCTGTTTGATCTCACCTGTGGAATCCGGCACATTCAATATTACATACTGTCCCGTCAGATTCATTGCCTGCCCTGTCGAAAATGTAGAACTCAGATTCTGCAATTCCTCTACCGAAGAAAACTGTGCTAACTGTGCCATATATTCTGTGTTACTTGTTGGTTCCAACGGATCCTGATACTGCATCTGCGTTACCAGTAACTGAAGAAATGCATCCTTATCCAGACTGGAATTTGATGAATTCTCCTTGGTAGATGCCACCGTATTGCCTGCCATACTTGTGTCAATCTTAACTGCCATAATATCCTCCTTTCTACGCACTGTAACTTACACTACTGCCAGAAGCTCTCATTCTTTCCTGTTCTGCCATATCGTTCTCTTCCGTCTCTTCTTCCAAGCCGGCAAGTGAGAGTTTTCCGGATCTATGACCGGTCTTTTCCTGCTCCTGTGCATTGTGTTCTTCATTCCCTCTTTCAAATCCTGTAGTAGAAACCATAACTTCCACTGCATCAACCTTTAGATCCTGCTGGTCGAATGTTTCTTTAAGACTTGCCAATCCATTCTCAATCGCTTGTTTTGCCTGCTCTGTCTCAGCCGCGATTCTTGCTGTCATTACACCATCTTTGGAAACAACATGGATCTGAATCCTACCAAGATGTTCCGGATACAACTGAAGCTGTATGGATGTATTCTCCTGACTCATATGAACCTTTACCTGTTCCACCACCTGTTCCACAATCTGCTTCGGTTCCACCACATTTTCCTGCGGTTTCAATGATTCTACGTGATCCAATGCCTCCTGAATATTCTGTAAGATTGGATTCACAAATTCCGAATCTGTGTTGTATTTTGGTTGAGATGTTTCATATTCCGGCATAGACGCTGTATCCTGCGTATCCGAATTCTGTTCCATCTGCTTCTTAGGTGTAGCTGTCGTCTTCTCCGGCATTGCCCGTTTGGAATTCTGATCCTCAACGATCACTTCCGGCTCTTCAATATCCTCAGCCTGCCTGTCTTTCATCGTGGCAGTCTGCCCGACATTCTCCATAGTGTTATCCATGTCCGGTAAAATCTCTGGAACAAGATTCTGAAAAACATCCTCCATTCCCGTCTTGTCCGCAATTGCGATCAGATCTTCGGGAGACAAATCCATACCTTCGAGCAATTGATTCCAATCATTCACAAAATCCTGCAATTGCTGATTCAGGTCTGCATTCGTCAACAGATCTGTAGGATCTGCCTCCTGTACCTGAAGAAAAAACGTCTTGATTCCATCCGTTGTAAAGAGATCCTGTACATCCATTCCTAATATCTGCAGATTCTGTTGCACATCATCAAGTGAAATCTGTAACTGATTCATGATCATTGCAAGAAGCTGAGAAATTGCATCTGTTACATCTTGTATCTGTTTCCCTGATACTATATCATCCGACACTTCTGATGTCTCTGTCACTGTTTCCTGTTTGTCATCTGTTGGATTCTGTTTAATCTGCCCGGTCACTTCCGTCTGTCCTGTCTGTCGGGTATCCGAAGCTGCAGTGCCATCCTTCACCTGATCTGTTTTTCCCTTAGGCGGCTTTTCAGGTGTCTGTTGTACTGCATCTAACTTAGATCCGGTTACATTTGTATCCTGTTTAAACGCCAATACATCTGCAAAATTCACTCCATCATTCCCGACATTCTTATTCGTTGTGTTTGTTTCTGCAGAAGTAGTTCCTGTTCCAACCATCATAAGATTGGATTGATTCACGTTGGAATTAACAATCATATCCTGCCTCCTTTCCTATGTTATTCAATGAGTGTTATGGCATCAGCTTTTTGGTCACATTTGCTGCAAAGGCAGAATCCATCTCATCCATTATCTTTGCTCTTGCATCTGCTTTCATTGCTGACAGTATCGATGCCACCGTATCCAGGTCATTACTCATCTTCTCCAACACCGCAGCCGCTTCTGCCGGCTTCATATTCTCATATGTCTTAGCCAGATCTTTCAATTCCGAATTCGACTGTTGGTCAGAAATCACCTGACGATATATTGCTTCTGCATTCGCTGCATCAATACTTTCATACCACTTAATATATGTATCGGCATCCGGAGCATTATTCCCATAGACTATTTCGTTATAAAAATCTTCTTTTTCTTGTTGAAATGCATTTTGATTATCTTCAAACACCTTCAGTCGTTCTACCTGACTCGTCAGATCTGCATTTTCTTCCTTGAGTTTCTTGTTATTTTTTGAAAGTTTGCTATTCTCAGCCTCTAATTGTGCAATCATATCTTTTGCTTGAGAAAGGGTGGCAATCTTATTATCATCCGATGCTTCTTCCTCTTCCTGTTGCTTCTCTTCTTCTGATGCAGCAGGTAAAATCTTATTGATCACCGGAACATCCTTCAGAATTGGCCGTAGTACCGAACTGCCAAATCCACCTACGTCAAACTTGATCAGCGCTGCTATGATCGCAAGCCATACAACAACAATCAATATAACAAAGAATGCAGATAATATCTTACCACCAACATTCTCTTCGTCCTGGTTATTCTTTTCAATTCGTTCTTTTCTAGCCATTTCGATTACTCCTCTTGTTCTTGTCCATGATTATACTGATAACTGATCAATTGATCAATCTCTTTCATCTCTTCCTGACTCAATTCCTGTAAAAATGTTTCCCATTGCTTCTCCCGAAGTTTCTCATGTATCTTGCGTTCCTGCATTGCCTCATTCATCTTACGGATTGCCTGTTCCAATTCTTTTTCCACCCGGGCCACAACAAGCTGTTGGTTATGAATATATTCATCCATCAATATAATCGCATTCTTACAAGTCTCTATCTCTAAGATATCCAATCGTTCTTGAAGTAATATCCGGTATTGAGTAAAATACGCAGCCTTGCGATCTTCTAAATCTTGCAAACGCTCCTTTTCCTCATTCAGCCGCGCCTGAACCGTCATATATTCCTGTTTTGCCTGTTCTTCTAACTTATACTTAATATCCAGAATATTCTGCATTCGATAAATAAACTTCGCCATATCCTAACACCTTCGCTACTCTGCATCCGCAAATATACCGGAAAGCATCGCTACTTCTTCGTCAAATTGGTATTTGCTGTCAACATCCTGCATCAGAAATTCATTTACTTTACCAATCTTAGAAATCGCATAATCGATATCCGGATTAGAACCCGCCTTATAAGCACCTATATTGATCAGATCTTCCGCTTCATTATAAGTAGCTAATACATTCTTAAGTCTGCCCGCCGCCGCTTTGTGTTCCTTCGTTGCAATTCCACTCATGCATCTTGAAATGCTCTGCAGTACATCAATGGCAGGATAATGATTCTTATGTCCTAATTTTCTCGATAGCATAATATGTCCATCCAGAATGCCTCGTGCTGTATCCGAGATCGGTTCATTAAAGTCATCTCCATCTACCAGCACGGCATACAGACCGGTAATCGAGCCTTTCTCTGCATTACCTGCCCGCTCCAATACTTTAGGAAGCTCCGAATATACAGATGGCGGATATCCTCTTGTAACCGGAGGTTCACCGGACGCAAGACCAATCTCTCTCTGTGCCATGCAAAAACGTGTCATATTATCCATCATCAAAAGAACATCTTTCCCCTGGTCCCGGAAATACTCTGCAATTGCTGTTGCTGTCTTAGCCGCCTTATTACGGATCAAAGCCGGTTTGTCCGAAGTTGCCACAACTACAACCGAACGCTTCATTCCTTCTTCCCCCAAATCACGTTCAATAAATTCCCTTACTTCTCGTCCACGCTCTCCGATCAAAGCGATCACATTGACATCTGCTTTGGTATTACGGGCAAACATACCCATCAATGTTGACTTACCGACACCGGAACCTGCAAAGATTCCGATACGCTGTCCTTTGCCGACTGTGATCATACCGTCTACCGCCTTCACGCCAAGCGGAAGAACTTCTGATATGATCTTACGTTTCAACGCATCAGGCGGCGGAGCCTCAATCGGATAAGCTTCGTTCAAATGCAACTCTTCGCCATCGATCGGTCTTCCCAAGCCATCCAGAGAATGTCCCAACAGTTCTTCTCCTACCATAACCTTCAAAGGTTCTTTCGTATTCTCAACCAATGCCCCCGGACCAATTCCTTCCACACTGTCAAAGGGCATCAAAAGTACACGATTATCCCGGAATCCAACTACTTCCGCCATCACATGCTGACTACCATCCTTAGAAGTAATTCTACACAGGTCATTCAATTTACAAGAGGGACCAACCGATTCCACAGTAAGTCCAACAATCTTTGCTACTTTTCCAAGTTCTGTCACATAGGACTGGTTCAACATAGAAAAATAAGGTGTAAAGTCTAATTTCATAGTCATCTTCATTCCTTTATCATCAGACGAAGTGCTTTATTCAAATTGGCTAATTGCACATCTAAAGATGCATCCACCACTCCATTCTCTGTCTCGATCAGACATTGTTTTGAGGATAGTTTGGCATCTGCAAACAGTTCAATATCAACATTGGGATTGGAATATCCATATATCTGTTCCTTTTGTGACTCTAGCGTCACATAATCTTCTTCCGATACTTTCACTACAAACTGTTTACAATCGTCTAAGTTCTTAATTGCTTCATTCACCATATATAGCAGGACACTCTTCTGATCTTCAATCGTAACCCCCGTTATTGATGGAATCATCCGGCAAAGCCACTCAACCATATTTTGTTCCATATCAGTAACAAATGTTTCCTGCTCTTGTTGCTGTTGCTGGGCATATTGGTCCATCTGCTCCTGTAGCATCTGTTTCTTTTGCTGATATTCTTCCTCAACTGCATGCAAGCCTTCCTGATACCCTGCCTGATATCCATCAGATCTTGCAGTACTTTTAATCTGTTCCGCCTCATCATATGCGGTTGCACGCATCTGTTCTACTTCATCATGTGCCTTATCCACAATCTCCTGTGCTTCATTCTTTGCCTGTGCGATGATCTGCTCCGCATCTTCTCTCTGTTGCCCGGATGTACCACCGGATACTTCCAGTATTCCAAAGGAATCCTCATCTCCTGATTCACCTAATTGTGCATCCTCAATCATTGCTTCCGCTAATGTATCTTCCATTGACGGCTCTTCCGCTGCTGCAGCTTCCTGAATTGCTTCATCAATTCCTTTTATAATCTTGTTATCATTAGCATCAATCACAAGCGCCTGATCCTGTGAAAATGCAACAAACCCTGACTTAATAAGATTAGACAATAATCTCGTCACCTCCACCACGGGAAATAACAATCTCTCCGGTATCTTCTAACTTCCGTATAATATTGACAATCTTCTGTTGTGCTTCTTCTACATCTTTCAGACGAACCGGTCCCATGTATTCCATGTCTTCTTTGATCATGGTAGCAAGACGGGATGACAAGTTATTAAAGATACAATTCTGCACATCTTCATTGGCATTCTTAAGAGCAATGGCAAGTTCACTGTTATCCACTTCGCGAAGAACGGTCTGGATTGCACGATTATCAAGACTTAAGATATCCTCAAATACAAACATCTTACGCCGGATCTCATCTGCTAATTCCGGTTCTTCAATCTCTAATGTCTCCATAATATGCTTTTCAGTACTACGATCCACTGTATTCAATATTGATACAATAGCATCAACACCACCTACGATCGTATAATCCTGATTAACAAGAGATGATAATTTCTTCTCCAAAACTTTCTCCACCTCTTTGATCACATCCGGACTGGTTCGATCCATCAATGCAATACGTTTCGCAACATCTGCCTGTTTTTCAGGCGGAAGGGCACCCACCACTGCCGCTGCCTGACTAGAAGGCAGATATGCAAGAATCAATGCAATCGTCTGAGGATGCTCATCCTGTATAAAGTTAAGCAACTGGGATGGGTCCGCCTTTCGAACAAATTCGAACGGTCGAACCTGCAGGGACGCTGTCAGTCTTCCGATCACATCCCTTGCCTTGTCTTCTCCTAATGCCTTGTCTAACAGTTCCTTTGCATATCCAATACCACCCTCAGCAATATACTGTTGTGCAAGACAGATCTCGTAAAATTCTTCCAATACCTGCTCTTTCACATCCGGTGCCACACTTCTTGTATTGGCAATCTCCAATGTCAAAGCCTCGATCTCATCTTCTTTCAAATGTTTGAATATATTGGCCGACTTTTCCGGTCCTAACGATATCAGTAAAATAGCCGCTTTCTGCGCCCCTGACATTTCATCATCGTGTGTTGCCATATTCCTTCCTCCAACTTATCCTATCAACCTGTTTCCGATCAATCCCAATCATCATTCAGCCAATTGCGCAGTAACAAAGCAACCTCTTCCGGATTCTCATCCACAAAACGTTCAATCTGCTGTCTGGTAGCTGATTTATCACTAAACTCAATATCCTCTAAACTCTGATTCTCTTTTGTTGTTGCCAACAACGCTTCTACCGATAATTCCGGTTCTAATTCTGTCACCTCTACCGGTTTCATACCCTTAAATACCACAAAGCACAACAATGCAACAATCAGGATTGCAAGCACAAACTGCAGATAATTAGTTGCAACCTCTGTGGCAGACGTCTCCTTCGGATAGAAGATCGGTACTTCATACGCCTGTACTTCTATGTTGTTCGCCGGGAAACCGGTCGCTTTCTCTACAAGTGCCTTCGTCTGATCATCCAACTGGATTGCTTTTCTTTCGCTGTTTTTCTCCTGAAACGTCTCAAAATTTGTACCTTTTAACTGTCCGGCCTTTTTCATCTGTGCTTCATCATAGATTACATATTTGCTAAGAACAACTGCGATTGTTGAATTGTCCTTATTCACTGTACCAATTGTCTTTGTCGTATTCGTTGTAGTTACACTATCATTGTATTCTTCTTTGATCACATTCGCATCACTATTACCGGCAGATCCATTCAATATTTCATAGTCCTGTGTCTGTCCATCATTTGAATCTGTTCCTGGTATACCGGAAACCCCATCTGTATTTGTTGCATTATAGTAATAATATGATGTCTTAGGACCGGTATCATCTTCGGTATCGTCCGTATAATGATGTTCATCCACAATCTGCTGTTCATCCAGATCGATATCCAGATTGGCTGTTACCTCTGCATCATTATAAACCCCTGAACTAATCATCAGGCTTCGGACACGGTCTTCCAGATTATCCGTTACCTGATTTGCAATCTTAATTGCTGCAGAAGAATTTCCTGCAGCACTCTTCGCATCGCCATCTCCACCAAACAACAGTGATCCTGTCTGATCAATGATCCGGATATTATCCGTTGTGGAATTGCCTAAAGATGTAGCCACATAGTTTGCAATACCTTCTACATTGTTCTCTTCAAAATCTTTGGTAGTCATAAGCAGAACACTCGCCGAAGCCTCCTTATCTGCCGAGAGCAGAGAATTCGTATTGTCCGGAATCGTAATCTGAACAGATGCCTGCTTCACTCCTTCAATCTGCTCTAATTCCTTACCTATATCGTTCTGTTTGACAATCTTCTGTTTCAACTGACGTTCACTGTCTGTCGTTGACATGCTATTATTAAACAGCTTATCCCAATCATCATCTGCATTCGTTGCAATATTATTCTCTCCTAGTGTAAGACGTGCTGCTGATTCAGACTTCTCATCAACCGTAAATGTCAGTCCATTACCGGAAACCTGATGTTCAATACCTGCATCTGTCAACACCTGATCTGCCGATGCCGCATCACTGGTGTTGTCAAAAGTCACCAGCTCCACATACTTTGTACGATTCAGCAACACAATTAACGCCACCAGTGTAAAAATCACTGCCGCCGTAATCGTAATGATCAATGTCTTTTGTTTACTTGTGAACCGATTCCAAAATTCTACTAGTTTGGTTTGAATAGATTTCACTCTATCTAACATCGTATACTACCTACCCCTTATGTTAAATTTGCATATTCATCAATTCTTTGTATGCCTCTAATGCTTTATTTGTCACTTTCACTGTATATTGCAATGAAATATTGGCCTTCTGTTGTGCAATTGCCAGATCGTGCACACTCGTAGAATATCCTAATGCAAAATTCATCTCCGATTCTTCTGCTGCGCTCTGCAGCGCATCAGTCTCTTTGTACATATTCACAGCCGAGTCGAACAGATTATCAAAAGACACATCGTCATTCTTTGTCGTTACATTCGAGCTGCCTGTTGCACCATATATGGAATTATTAAGATCTATATTATGTATCCCTGTAACTGCCATATCACATTCACCCATCCATTCTTATCATCTATTTGAATAATTCTAATCCTTTTGCTGCAATTGCTTTTGATGCATTAAATGCCGTCGCATTTGCCTCATAAGACCGGCTGGCATCGATCAGGTTTGTCATCTCCGTAACAGTGTTCACATTCGGCAATGTAACATACCCATTCTCGTCTGCATCCGGGTGATTCGGATCATAAGTCATTGCCCCTTCATTTGTATCTTCCACAATTGATGTAATCTTAACTCCATGCGGATGATAAGACTCTAACTTATTGCTCAATATATTATCAAAAGAAGCATTGGAGTTCTCCTGAAACACAACCGTCTTTCTCTTATAGGGTTCTCCATTCTCATCCCTGGTTGTGTTCACATTCGCAATATTCTCTGAAATAACATCCATTCTTGTTCTCTGTGCCGTCATACCTGACGCAGATACATTCATTGCATTAAAAATACCACCCATATATTCTTATCTCCTCTATCAATTAGACAATACTGTCTTATATCTTGAAAATTCCTGCCCAATCTGTTCTACCAAAGCATTATAACGGATCTGATTCTCCGCAAGATATGCACTTTCTGTATCCATATCCACATTATTGCCATCTAAACGATAAGATAGGGTTGAATGATCAGTATAAGTCATCCCTCCAAAATCGGATAAATGCGTATTCACATCCGCAATCCTCTCATCTAACGACTCCGGTCCAATCAATGCCTGTTCTAAGTAATTCTCAAATGCTACATCTTTTCTCTTATAATTCGGTGTATCCACATTTGCAATATTGTTAGACAGGATCTCATTTCTTGAATTAGCTGCATCTGCCGCTTTATCCAATACATTGATATAATTGTATATATTAGTATTGATCATGAAATAGTACCTCCCATTCTCTATAGCAACTACGATATAACAAAACAATAGCAAAAGACTTCTGAGTATACACACAAATCCTTTTGCCATCTCGAATCCATTCTAATTATGTAACTTTTTAACTTCATCAAATACATATTCATTCAACACGCGGATATTCGTCCCTTTCATGCCGGATGACTTCGTCTCTATTACACCTGCACTTTCAAACTTTCGAAGTGCATTCACAATCACAGAACGCGTAATTCCAACCCTGTCTGCTATCTTAGAAGCTACCAGAATTCCCTGCATACCTGTCAATTCCTCAAACACATGGTAAATCGCTTCCGATTCCGATGTTGACAATGTATTGATTGCCGAATGCACAATGGCCAGCTTACGGTTCTCTTCCGCACTCTCTTCATTCACACTACGCATCATCTCAAGTCCAACCACCGTAGTGCCATACTCACTTAAAATAATATCATCTATGGTATACTGTGCATCTTCCTTATACATAAATACCGTTCCCAAACGTTCTCCCGCAATATCGATTGGAGAAATAATGGCACGGTATCTTTCCAGATCTTCAATCTCAAACCCTAATGTTGCAAGATTCACATTCTCTTTTGTAGAAAGTACGCCAAGCAAACGTTCGTTCAACATTCCGTCAATAAAATCTCCAACTTCCGGCACGATCAACTCTGTTATCTCACTGATATCAGAACGGTTCTTAATTCCGAGAACCTTTCCTTTCTTACTTATCACAAGGATATCCGATTCCAGGATTTCACTTAACACCTTACAAATATCATTAAAGATAACCTTATGAGAATTGTTATTATGCAAAAGCTGATTAATTTTTCTTGTTTTATCTAATAACTGTACACTCATAACGCTCCCTCCAATCACAGAACAATTTTATCACAATCACATCATAATAACAACAATTTTCTGAAAAAGGAGCGCTCACCCTCTGATTTAATCCTGCTTCTCTGGTTTCTCACAGACATAACCACACTCCGGATTACTACAGACTAACTTGCTGCCCTTCTCTAACATAATACTTCCACATTTCTTGCAGGATACGGAAGACGGTTTCTGCCACGACATAAAATCACACTCCGGATTGTCAATACATCCATAGTATTTACGCCCTTTTTTCGTCTTTTTAAGTACAATATCCTTGCCACATTTAGGACACGAAACACCCGTCTTTTCAAAATAAGGCTTGGTAAATCTACATTCCGGAAAGCCCGGACATGCCAAAAATTTCCCATGCGGTCCATATTTGACAACAAGATTCCGTCCGCACTCTTCACAGATCTCATCTGATACTTCATCTTCAATCTTAACGTGCTCTAATTCTTCATTTGCAGCTTTCACTGCGGCATCAAGATCCGGATAGAAATTCTCTACTACCGTCTTCCAATCAATGACGCCTTCCTCAATCTTATCTAACAGTGATTCCATATTCGCAGTAAACTCAGTGTCCACAATAACCGGAAATGCTTTTTTCATAATCTGATTCACAGCTTCCCCAAGTTCTGTCACATATAGATTTCTATTCTCTTTCACAATATATCGTCTTGCCAGAATCGTAGAGATCGTAGGGGCATATGTGCTCGGTCTTCCTATTCCAAGTTCCTCTAACTGTTTAACCAGAGAACCTTCCGTAAAATGTGCCGGCGGCTGTGTGAAATGCTGTTTATCCTGCCACTGTTTCACACTCAATGTTGTATTCTCGTCAATATTCTTAAAGAGATTACGCTGCTCATCATTCTCATCCTCTATTGCATACACCGCCATAAATCCCTCAAAGATCATCTGTGTAGATGTCGCACCAAATTCATATCCTTTGGCATTCATCTTAACAGACTCACTTTCATACTTTGCAGAAGCCATACGGCTTGCTAAAAATCGGTTGTATATCAACTGATACAAACGGAACTGATCTCTTGATAACTGATCCTTCACGATTACAGGTGAAAGTGTAATATCCGTTGGGCGGATCGCTTCGTGGGCATCCTGGATCTTCTTGCCTGATACCGCATTACTCGTTGTAATTCCCACATAAGACTGTCCATATTGTTTGGCAATATAATCAAGAGCAGAAGCATTAGCTTCGTCTGAAATACGCACAGAATCTGTACGAAGATAAGTAATCAGACCAACACTGCCTCTCCCTTTAATATCCACACCTTCATACAACTGCTGTGCAATCCTCATCGTTTTACCGGTAGCAAAATTAAGCTTCTTAGCTGCCTCCTGCTGCAAGGTAGACGTGGTAAACGGAAGTGGAGCTTTCTTTGTCCTCTCTGATGTCTTCACGTTTTTAACCTGTAACTGTTCTCCCTCTAAATCCTTCAGAATCGCTGTCATTTCCTCTTCGGAATGTATATCTGCTTTCCCTTTCGGTGTCTTGTTAAGTTTAGCCATAAAGGACTTCTTAGCACCCTTCGGAACTACTTCTGCTTCTAATGTCCAATATTCCTTTGGAATAAAATTATTGACCTCATCTTCTCGATCACAGATCAGTCGGAGTGCCACAGATTGCACTCTTCCCGCACTTAACCCTCTCTTAATCTTCGCCCATAAAACCGGACTGATCTCATAACCAACCAGTCGATCCAACACCCTTCTTGCCTGCTGTGCATCTACCAGATTCATATCAATGTCCCGGGCTTCTTTCAATGAATTCTTAACCGCATTCTTCGTAATCTCATTAAATGTGATTCTCTTATATTTCTTTCCTTCCAGATTAAGTGCAATCGACAAATGCCATGAAATAGCTTCTCCCTCGCGGTCCGGATCTGTTGCAAGATATACTTTATCTGCCTTTTTCACTTCTTTCCGAAGTGCTGCCAACAATTCACCCTTCCCCCGGATAGTAATATACTTTGGTTCAAAATCATGATCCACGTCAATTCCCATCTGAGATTTGGGTAAATCCCTTACATGTCCATTCGATGCGATGACTTCATAATTCTTACCGAGAAATTTTTTAATTGTTTTCGCTTTTGCAGGTGACTCCACTATCACAAGGTTCTTTGCCATATCAAGGCTCCTTCCCGTCTTTGTTATAACTTGATGGCATAATAATTCCGGTTAGGTTCCACGATCAACCTCTTTAACATCAACTGATTCAGTAACATACAAACATCCTGTGGTGCAATTCCGACTTCCTTAATTATGTCATCCAAATATTTCGGTTCAATTTGCAAACAACTATACACCATTTTTTCGTTAGGTGCAAGAGTGTTTTTTCTCTTAGTGTCCGATGCTTCGTCAATCGTATTCATGTAATGAGCCTCTTTATTATGACAGTGAATCACCTCTAACACATCAGAAACCTCCGTAACTAAATGTGCTCCCATTTTGATCAGATTGTTACATCCGGCACTTTTAGAATCTGTCAGCTTTCCCGGAAGTGCAAAGATCTCCTTCCCCTGTTCTAACCCTTGATCAACCGTTATAAATGTTCCGCTTTTCTCTCTTGCTTCAATTACCAGAATGCCGTCAGACATGCCTGCAATCAAACGATTTCTCTGTGGGAACAACCCCGGAAACGGTTGTATTCCTATATTGCTCTCTGATATAATTCCTCCCTGTCGTTCCATCTTCATAAACAACTCATAATTTTCAGTCGGGTAAACAATATCCACTCCACATCCAAGAACACCTAATGTGTAACCATTACCTTCCAGTGCACCTTGATGCCCCATTCCATCAATACCTCTCGCCAACCCGCTGATGACCGCAATATTGCATTTTGCCAGTTCTCTCCCAAAAAAACGAGCCATCTCTCTTCCGTACCGGGAGCAATTTCTGGCACCTATAATTGCAATTGCTTTCTGTGTGGTTTCCGGCAGAAATCCCTTATAATACATTCCCAACGGAGCATCCGGGATATTATATAACCGTTCCGGATAATCTTCCTTTCCGGGATATGTAAATCTAACTCTCTTTTTCTTCAAATTTTCAAATTCTCTCTGTAAACGCTCTGAATCCTTCGAGGCCTCATATGCACTGAGATCCAGTGTTTGCAGCAAACACGCAATTTCCCTGTCGTCTGCCTCTTCGTAAATATAACAGGGTTCCTCATATTCCTCTAACAATCTCCGTATCGCGGCTCTTCCGATTCCTTCTATATTATTGAGCCAGTACCAGTATACATCCTGTTCCATCATTGCAGCTCACCTCCCCGGTAAAAATTCCCCATCCGGTAAGACAACGCTTCCAGAATATGATCACAGGTAACACGTTCACTATGTTCTAAATCTGCTATGGTTCTTGCAACTCTCAAAACCTTTCCTGCTCCTCTTGCTGTTAATTCATATTGTTCAAAAGCCTCTTGTCGCAGTCTGCATTCTTCTTCACCTAACATACATATCTCTTCTAACAAATGTGCAGGTATCTGTGAATTAAAGGATATGTGATATGGCATCAGACGTTCCCGTTGAACCTGATGTGCCGCTACAACCCTTTTCCTGATTGTCGCAGAATCTTCTGTTTCCCGTTCTTCATACAGCTCTTCATAGGTGATTCGTTTCACTGCAATATTCATATCAATCCGGTCAAGCATCGGCTGTGATACTTTCTTCAGATAGCGGTCAATCTGTGGTTTGGTGCAATGGCAACGATCCCGGTCCGGATAGTAACCGCACGGACATGGATTCATCGCAGCTACCAACATGAAATTGCACGGAAATGTATAGCTTTCCTGCAGTCTGGATATTGTGACTTTCCCATCTTCTAACGGCTGTCGCATCATCTCGATAACATTCTTCTGAAATTCCAGAAATTCATCTAAAAACAGCACACCATGATGTGCCAGACTGATCTCCCCAGGCTTTGGAATCTTGCCTCCTCCTATCAGAGCATTCGCCGTAATGGAATGATGCGGCATACGAAACGGGCGATTCCAGACCAAGCCTTCCTCAGCATCCAACATGCCATTCACACTATAGATCTTCGTAAGTTCCAGGCTTTCTTCATATGAAAGTCCCGGCATAATTGTAGGGATCCTTTTGGCGATCATAGACTTTCCTGCTCCAGGAGGACCCAAATATAAAATATTATGCATCCCTGCTACTGCAATCTCCGTAGCCCGTTTTAACAACTTCTGACCTTTTACATCTGCGAAATCTTCCGCAAAAGGTAATGATCGGTGCCCGTCCTGCTGCAAAGGAAGCTCAGTCGGAATCGTCAGGTCACCAAGCAGATATTCCACCGTTTGCTTCAGATCCCGTACCGCTACAATCTCCATATCCGGTATAACACCGGCTTCCCTGCGATTCTGATAAGGAAGTATCACCTTATGTATTCCCTGACTTTTCGCATAATCAACGATAGGCAGAATTCCTCTCACTCCACACACATCCCCATTAAGCGACAACTCGCCAATCATCAATATATCCCGTGTGTATTCCTCCGGAATGTAACCATATGCAGTTAAAAGTGCAATACTAATGGGTAAATCGAAGGCAGAACCTTCTTTTCTGACATCCGCTGGCGACAAATTAACCGTGATCTTCTTCGGCGGAACAAGGTACCCTGCATTCCTCAATGCAGTCCTCACCCGATCACTTGCCTCCCGTACTTCTGATGCTAAGAAACCAACCATATTAAATGTTGGCAGACCTTCGCTTACATCGGCTTCCACTGTAATGAGTCTTCCTTCTACTCCGTGCAGTGCGCCACCTAGAACTTTATTATACATGGAATCTCCTATTCCATCTCCCGATACGAACAAACTTATTATATCCAAAGCAAAGAAAAAACGCAACATAAATGCTGCGTTTTCATACTTAATTCACATATTACGATCAATTCAATAATTTCTTAAGTTCATCCATAAAGATATTCACATCTTTGAACTCCCGGTAAACAGAAGCAAACCGAACATACGCTACCTGATCTAAAGACTTTAACTCATCCATCACAATCTCACCGATCACAGAACTCTCAACCTCTTTCTGTTCAAAATTAAAGATCTTAGTCTCAATCCGGTCAATACACTTTTCAATTTCTTCCACCGAGATTGGCCGCTTATGACAGGACTTGATCACACCGGATTCGATCTTGGAGCGATCATATGCTTCCCGGATCTTATCTTTCTTAATAATAATAAGCGGTATCGTCTCTACTTTCTCATAGGTGGTAAAACGTTTGCCACATTCATCACATTCTCTTCTTCTCCGAATAGAACTGTTATCATCAGCAGGTCTTGAATCAATTACTCTTGTACTGTCATCTCCGCAAAACGGACATTTCATATGTAGCCTCCTCCTTATTCATCCTTCATAATCACCTTCTCTAAGCAGACATCCACCAAAATAATATCCGGTCCGATCCGTACTACATCACAAAAGCGAATATAATAGCGGATACACTTAGAAAAGCAGGAAAAAAAACGAATAGGTGCTGGTACGATCAACGCACAGATCTGTCCATTACAAGGATCAAATTCAATATCTGCGACACAGCCAATTCGTTTACAATCCTTACAATTAATCACTTCCTTCTGACGCAGATCCAGAAAAGTCATATATATTCTCCTCGAACACTTAACACAATATATGCGTTAAATAGATCAAAAAGACATACAACTTGTGATTAACATAATATCTTTACATATTGCGTATTATATCATAGGATATATAGAATTGCAAACTACTTTTTCAAGACATTTATCCTGCATTTTCTATTCCAAAGATCATGCGAATCAAGCGCATGGTTGCTTCATTATTCACATAGCGGTTATTCGGAATCATCAAATATACCGCATCATAAGAAAACTGACATTTCTTAGCAAACTCCGTATCGCTGATATCAATTGCTGCCGCATACGGTTTGCCATCATTCATATATTGAGTATCATCCGTTACCTTTACAATATGATCCTTGATCTCCTGATACAGATCCTCATCCATACACTGATCTACCATTGCAATATCCCCGGTCGATTTGTAATAATTCAGCGTATCTTCATTACCAATAATCGCATCTAACCGGTCTGAACTGATATACACAATAATCTTCTCATAATCGGTAAGCGTACTCTCCTGAATTGTTACATCATCCGCATCCTCAATCGTCAGATTATCAAAGATCTGAATGGTGTTTTTCTTTCCTAATTGATAATATTCCCGAAATGCATCCGGAATATATTGTTCGCAAACAGCATTGGTACCATCGTTGGTCACTGCAACCATAAGCTCTGTCGGAAGTGTGGCTGTATAAATGGTCCTTCCAAGCACATAACAAAAAAACACCGCTACAACCGCTCCAATAAAATACCACTTATAATACTGTATGATATATCTGCGCTTTTCTTTTCCTTCCATCGTCTCTAACCGTTTGCTGCGCAGTTCTTTCTTATAAGCCCGGCGCTCTTTTGCACTCATAGAAGACATCTCTAATGCGTTTTCTGAATATAAGTCCTCTCCCTCTTCTTTGACCACTTTATTCTCATCTTCGAGCGTCTGTCTCATTCTTTTATTCCCTTTCTGTACTCTCGACCCCGGCAATGATCTTAACCGGACATTTCTCTTTGCATATTCCGCAATGTGTACATTTAGTCTGGTCAATATGTGCAATATTATTTTCCACAATGATTGCATCCGAAGGACAATTTCTGGCACAAAGTCCACATCCGATACAGCCTGCCTGACATACTCTCTTCACGTCCACGCCACGGTCCTTAGAACTACACTGTACCACACAGACAGCATCTGCCGGAACCAATTCGATCAAATGCTTCGGACACTCCGCAACACACTTTCCGCAAGCCTTACATTTGTCCGGATTCACCTTGGCAATTCCATCTACAATCTCAATTGCATCAAACGGGCAGACTTTCTTACAATTACCATAACCCGTACAGCCATACGAACATGCTTTGGCACCTCCACCCGGATTGTTCATTGCAAGTTTACAATCCTCCGGGCCCACGTATTCATACTGATCCTTTGCCTTTTCACAAGTACCCGCACACTTCACATACGCTGTCATCTTAACGCTGTCGCCTGCCGACACGCCCATAACTTCTCCTATAGCTTTGGCACAAGCATCTCCACCAACCGGACAGGCATTAACCGGAGCCTCTCCCTTGGCAATTGCTGCTGCCAGACCATCACAGCCCGGGAATCCACATCCACCGCAATTGTTACCCGGCAGACAGGTCCTTACCGCTACCTCTTTCTCATCTACTTCTACTTCAAACTTCTCTCCGGCAATTCCAAGAAGGATTCCGATAACAACACCTGTACCACCGACCATAGCCATTGCTAATAAAACTGATGTAACCATACGTATCTCCCTCCTATTTGATCAATCCGGAAAATCCGAAAAATGCCATTGCCATCAATCCAGCCGTCACCAACACGATCGGAGTTCCCTTAAAGGACTCCGGAATATCATTATATTCAATCTTCTCCCGGATACCTGCCATGATCACAATAGATATTGTAAATCCTACTGCTGTACCAAATCCATTGATCACAGAAGATAAAAATCCGTATGATTTCTGTACATTAATAAGTGCCACTCCAAGCACTGCACAGTTTGTTGTGATCAACGGTAAATATACACCTAATGCCTGATACAAAGACGGCATTGTCTTCTTAAGAAACATCTCTACAAACTGAACCAATGCAGCAATTACAAGAATAAATACAATTGTCTGCAAATAAGTAATATCTAATTTCTCTAATATAAACGTGTAAATTAAGCTTGTCACCGCAGAGGCAATCGTTATAACAAAGATAACCGCTCCTCCCATACCGGCTGCCGTATCTACTTTCTTTGATACACCGATAAACGGACACAAACCTAAGAACTGGCTTAATACCACATTATTCACTAATGCAGCACCTACTGCAATTAATAATAAATTCATAATATACGCCTCCTTCTCCGATTACTTCGTCTCTGAATTCTGCTCTGCGAACTGTCTGCCACTGCAAAGAGTATTCGTACATCCTGCACACCCATTTTCTTTCTCACAGGAAACAGGGATTCCCTCTTTCTTCGCTTTGTTCAGTCTCACCTTATTCTGTATTGCGATCAGGCATGCTAATACAAAGAATGCACCCGGAGCAAGGATTAAAATAGTAACAGGCTCATACTGGGATGGCATGATCTGAAACCCGAAAATCGTTCCATTTCCAAATAATTCACGGAAGATACCGATAGAAGTCAGTCCAATCGTAAAACCAAGTCCCATACCAATCCCATCAAACATGGAAAGCCATACATTATTCTTAGACGCATAGCTTTCCGCACGGCCTAAAATAATACAGTTTACAACAATTAAAGGAATATAGATTCCTAAACTGTCATACAAGGATGGTACAAAACCTTGCAGCAAAAACTGTACAATTGTAACAAACGACGCCACAATTACGATGTATGCCGGAATACGAACCTTATCCGGAATCACTTTCCGGAGTGCTGATATCATCATATTACTTAAGATCAGGATCACGGTTGTCGTAAGCCCCATGCCTATACCATTAACTGCTGACGTTGTAACCGCCATCGTTGGACACATACCAAGCATCTGGACAAAGGTAGGATTCTCCGTGATAATACCACATTTCAAACGTTCAATTGCTTTACTCATCTTCCCACCTCCTATTGTAATGTATGCACATAATACAGACCTGCATTTACTCCATTGGTCACTGCATTCGTCGTGATCGTCGCACCTGACAACGCATCAATCTCATTGTCAGCAGAGGCACCATTCTTGGTATATACAATCTGGTCTACATTCTTGCCTTCAAACTGCTTGCGGAAACTGTCTTCTTTGGCTTTCATACCAAGCCCTGCCGTCTCACTGATCGACAGAAAAGAAATACCGTTCAAGGTACCATCGGATTGCACACCCATTGCAAACTGAATATCGCCACCATATCCTTCATGATCTGTTACCGTAAGTACATATCCTAACTGCTGTCCCGAACCGTCTAACACTTTCATAGCCTCATTGATCGAAGCGTCCAGCCCCTGACTGTCTAATTCTTTCTGTACCTGATCTGTATCCAGGTTAATCTCTTCAAATGAACCTGCATCTGCAAACACTGCTTTGTATGCTTCTTCCTTCGCACGCTGATTCTCTTTTGCGATCGGTTCTTTCGTAATCTCATATACCGCACCTAACAAAAGTCCGGCGATCAACGTGATCAACATTAAAGAAATCGTATTCTTAATACTTTCCTTACTCATGCTTCACAGCCCCCTTTCCAAATGACTTTGGAACGGTAATCCGCTCAATCAAAGGAACCAATAAATTACCAAGAATGATCGCATAGGATACTCCCTCTGCCGAACCGCCAAATATACGGAATAAGAAGGTAAGTAATCCAAGCAGGATACCAAAATACACTTTACCAAGCGGTGTAATTGGTGATGTCACATAGTCGGTCGCCATGAAGAATGCTCCTAACATCAATCCACCACCAAATAAATGTGCTAACAAAAATGACACATCAAATCCTCTTCCGGATGCCAATGCATAGATCATGATAAACAGGGCAAAGGAACCGATATACCATACCGGGATCCGGTAACTGATCACACCGGTCACAATAAGGAAAACACCTCCGGCGATCAATGCAATCGCACAGGTTTCACCAATCGTTCCGGCTGTTGTACCTAAGAACATCGCCTTCACATCTACATGCTCTCCCGCCTTCAGGTTGGCAAGTGGAGTTGCCATTGTTACGGCATCATAAGTAAACGTCGTCATTCTTCCTGTAAAAGAAATGAGAAGAAAACATCTTGCACCTAATGCCGGATTCATAAAGTTCTGGCCTAATCCACCGAACAACTGCTTCACAACAATAATTGCGAAGAAACTGCCAATCACAGGAAGCCAGAATGGAACACTCGGTGGCAGATTCAAAGCAAGCAGTAATCCGGTAAGAACTGCCGACAAATCTCCTACTGTTACCTTCCGTCCTGTCATCTTCTGAAATGCAGCTTCAAATATCACACAACTGACAACTGTAATTACAATAATTGCTAACGCTCTTACTCCAAAATTGTAGATACCAAATATCGTTGCCGGCATCAATGCCACCAACACTTTTCCCATAATATTGGTTGTTGTCTCTTTATCCCTAATATGTGGAGAAGAGGATATCTTCATTGTCTGTTCCAAATCATCCACCTCCTATCGTTTCCTATTTGCTAAGATCTGTTTACGGGTTCCGGCAATAATCTGTGTTAAATGCCGTTTGGCAGGGCATACAAAGGAACAGCAGCCACATTCACAGCACTCCATACCATCGCATTTTACAAACTCATCATAATCCCCATGTAACGCCAGATTCGCTAACTTATTCGGCATAACACGTCCCGGACATACTTCTACGCATCTTCCACACCGGATACAGTTCGATGGTTCTACGGCTGATACCATATCTTCCTGGAAACAAAGCAACGCTGAACTTCCCTTAACTAACGGAACATCTAACGAAAACATCGCTTTTCCCATCATCGGACCGCCGGAAATGATCTTACCCGGGTCTTCAATATTAAAGCCACCTACTGCATCGATCAATTCCTGTGCATTCGTGCCTAAACGTACACGGAAATTCGCTGTCTCATGCACCGCATCCCCTGTCACAGTTACGATACGTTCAAATAATGGACGTCCCTCTATAATTGCATTATAAATTGCTACGATCGTATCAATATTGTGTACAATACAGCCGGCATCTGCCGGAAGCATGGAAGAATTGATCTGCCTCCCTGTATTGGCGTAGATCAACTGACGTTCAGCTCCCTGCGGATACTTTGTTTTCACTGCATTCACTGTAATATTCGGTATATTCTCCGTTAAGACTTTCAATTTCTCGATTGCATCCGGCTTGTTGTCTTCAATCGCGATAATACCCTTAGCATGATCAAACAGATTGATCACAATCTGCAAACCGGTCACAATCTTCTCCGGTTCCTCAATCATGCGCCGGTAATCAGATGTCAGATATGGCTCACATTCTGCACCATTGACAATGATCGTATCAATCGCATCTTCATTCTTCGGTGATAACTTTACATGTGTCGGAAAACCGGCACCACCCATACCGACAATACCGGCTTCTTTAATCGCATCCTTCACATCTTCCCGATACATCTCATCTAATGGTCGTACATTCTGTTTGAAGTCCACTTCTTCAAACAGCCCATCATTCTCGATCACAATCGAATTGACTTTCGTCCCATTGACCGTCATTCTAGGCTCAATCGCCTTCACCGTTCCGGACACGCCGGAATGTATATTAGCTGATACAAACCCCTGTGCTTCACCAATCTTCTGTCCAACCAGCACCCGATCACCTTTCTTTACAAGCGGCACAGCCGGTGCCCCAATATGTTGGGATAACGGATACACACAATCCCCTTTTGGAAGATAATCCACAACTACTTTGTCCTTCGACAGATCCTTACCATCGTAAGGGTGAATTCCTCCTTTAAATGTAAATGAACCCATATAGGCTACCTCTCTTTATCTGTTTATTCTCTCATCACATACAAAAAAGAAAAGTTTAATTGAGAACTCGTATCAATTATACAACCATTATCATTATTTTACTAGCTTGTATTTTATTTTGTTACAGAAACACAGGAGTGCTCCTATCATACCGGCCGTAACATTCTTCACCCACCTTATACAAAACATCTCATAATAATACAATAAGAGATATCAGCGATCCACAATCTCATGATAGGGGCACCTTGCTTAGGACCCCTTTTCTTTTTGGCTTCTTTCTTAGCCAGTTCCTTTGCCTTCCTTATG
>USBM01000004.1 GCA_900552885.1 uncultured Clostridium sp.
GAAAACGCATTTCCTCCAAGCATTGTCAAATATCCATACGCGCTAAGGACTGCAATCATAAAAGGACCCACAAAAATCATAATAACAACAGGGGTACATGTAAGTAATATAAAAACAGCTATCAGCAATCCGCCTATTATGTACATGGGAATCATCAAATATTTGATTATAATCGCACATCTTAACAATGTAACACGGCTAATCTTCTGTCGATTAATTCTTATATAGACAGCATTAACGATTCCTGCAAGAAACGGAAGCACCAATGCACAAAATGCCATTGAGGAAATCTTTTCCGCATCCGATCCTATAAGTCTCAAACCTACCAATGGACTTATATATGCTAACACCACATACACAATTGATAATATCGTACAGCTTATTCCTTTATCTTCTTTCACTCTCATATCCTCCTAAACCCTCAAAACAAAGAGTCGCCCGTGACTCTTTGTGCCCCTGTGGAATTACCACGCAATCATAAAGTAAAAAAAGCCCGGAAAACAAATATTCCGGGCTTTGAAATATCAATCTGTTGTAGATAACTGCTTATCTCTTTTAGAACTGAGGAGCACTACGAGCTGCTTTCAAACCGTACTTCTTTCTCTCCTTCATACGAGAATCACGAGTAAGGTATCCAGCTTTCTTAAGTGCCGGACGATTCTCAGCATCTGCCTCTAATAATGCTCTTGAAATACCATGACGGATAGCACCAGCCTGTCCTGTGAATCCACCACCACGAACATTAACAAGTACATCAAACTTTCCTACTGTATTTGTAGCAACGAATGGCTGATTCACAATAATCTTCAATGTCTCAAGACCGAAGTAATCATCCATATCTTTCTTATTAATTGTGATCTTACCTGTACCAGGTACTAAATATACTCTTGCAACACTGCTTTTTCTTCTACCAGTTCCGTAATATCTTTCTGTTTTAGCCACTGCTTTGTCCTCCTTAATTAATACTTAATCTCTAACTCTTTCGGCTGCTGTGCCTGATGATTATGTTCTGGACCAGCATATACATGAAGCTTAGTAATCATCTCGCGTCCTAAAGGTCCCTTTGGAAGCATACCCTTAACTGCTCTGCGGATCACTTCTTCTGGCTTCTTAGCTAAAAGCTCTTTCAATGTTGTCTCTTTCATTCCGCCAACATATCCTGAATAATCATAATATACTTTCTGGTCTAACTTCTTACCAGTTACTTTGATCTTGTCTGCATTCACAATAATTACGTAATCACCAGTATCGATGTGTGGTGTAAAGGTTGGTTTGTTCTTACCTCTCAAAACACTTGCAACTTCTGATGCTAAACGTCCTAATGTATGTCCTGTAGCGTCAACTACATACCACTCTCTGTTAATTGTTGATGGGCTTGCCATATAACTCTTCATGGTGTTCCTCCTTAAAATAATT
Organism: uncultured Clostridium sp.; assembly: GCA_900552885.1. Lineage (GTDB taxonomy): Bacteria > Bacillota > Clostridia > Lachnospirales > Lachnospiraceae > CAG-590. The sequence continues at coordinate 1,417 of USBM01000004.1, forward strand.
CCAATAAAATTCTGTCCTCAGGCTGCAATATCAAGTTCGCTGCAATGTCCGAAACAGCGTTCTCACGCGCCTATACTGACCTAGACAACTTCCTGCTATGTAAAACCGGGGCTAATGGTTTTGCACAGACCTCTTCCGTTGTCACAATTAAGTATTATATTACATCGACCCGTGTGTGTCAACGAATTTTTCCAAAAAATAACGAAACATTCTGGATTTATCCACATTTTCCAAAAAAGAGGGCATCGTTATCCACAACACCCTCTTTGACGCATATCATGTTAGTTCTTTTGCTAAACGTTTTCTATTTCTTCTTGATCTTGAACTTGATCTTTAATGTCTTCTTGACACCCTTCTTACCCTTAATAATAACCGTAGCTGTTCCCGGTTTCTTATTATTCTTGTAAGTAACCTTATAATACTTCTTCTTCAACCCTTTGATCTTGATCTTTGGTTTCACAGCCTTACCTTTGTACTTATAACTCTTCTTAATATTAATATAATAAGAACGGATATCGTCAGAGGAAGTTATCTTTGCATCCTTGTATGTATCAAATGCTCCTTCCTCATTTTTGTTAACCTTATTTTTCTTAAATGTTACCGTGGACCCCTGTGTCCGGACACCATATAACTGGTTCTTGCGAATCTTATTACCTGTGATCTCTGCTGTACTCTTGTTCCATACCGTGATACCATTGGACTGTGCATTTTCGATTGTATTGTTTCTTATTATAAAGTTACTTCCATTCGATACCGTAATTCCGTTCTTTGCCCTTAATCCGCTCGATGTCACCGGTACAAACCATTCTCCGTTATTGATACTGTTATTCTCTACCACGCCCTGTGACCCGCTTGCATACAGGAAAGTTGTGAAATTGCTCGCTGTGTTATTCCGAATGGTTACATTCTGAATATTCGGAAGATTGATACACGCATTAGCAATATTAGAAAATACATTATTCTCAATCAATACATTGTTAGATGGATTTGCCCCTTGTGTATGTGTTCCGATACCTGCCATGTAATTAGAAATGTTACAATTCCGGATCGTAATACCATCGCATGCTGTTTTATCAAACGGTTCCATTCCCGGAGCATTAGTCTCATCACCACAATGATCAATCTGAATGGCTTCTTTTTCTGCATTCTGGCTAGCACTTAAGTTCTTACTCATTACAAATCCGGTTAATATTACATTCTCAACGAGTGCATTCTGCACACCAGCAAACTCAATCAAATGTGCGCCACTGTCATTGCGAATCGTTGTATTCCTGATCGTAATATTCTTTGCATGACCGAAATAAAGCAGATTCGAATGATCACTTCCGGTTGTATTACCATCCCAGACACCTCCACTGATGATAATATCATGTGCTGCTGTATAACCGCCATTATTCTTGCTCGTACGGTTTACGATCATAGACTTACCTTCTGCACTCGGCATACGTTTCATCACTGCATTTGCTGAAAGCTGAATGTTTGTCTCAGTCCATACTTTCAAAGCACTTCCAAGATAATACGTTCCGTCCGGAACAACGACCGTGATCATCTCATTCACACTGGTTGCATATTTCAGTATCTTATTGAGTGCATCGGCATCATCTTTTGCATCAGTTCCATTTACACCAAGCTCTGCTACATTAAATACAGTCTGATATACATTAATCTCAACTGTATCCTTAATATTCTTGTTATCTTTTGCATATGCCGTGATCGTTACCTTACCGATTCCGGTTGCCTTGATCTCACCTGTCTTACTTACCGTTGCTACATCTTTATCGGATGTCTTATATTGGACATCTTCCCCTGATGCACCTTCCGGTGTTAAATTCAACTGTAACTGGTAGGTATCATTAATCTTCCAATTGCCGGTTGGCATCTTGCTTTTGTCAATCGCAATGCCGGTTATTGGGGATTTCGTTATCGTAATCTGAAATTGTGCATCAATATCTTTCATCTTTTCACCATCTATCTCGATTTCTGGCGAATAAGAAATCTTAATCAATGCCATAGCAGGATAAGTAGTCTGCGCAACACCTTTCACTAAACCCTTGTCATCCACAGTTGCTACCTTCTCATTCAAGCTTTCAAAACGGAACTTACTTATATCTACTTTTTCCTCTTTTCCTGACTCCCATATTACCGTTGCCTCTAATTGGAACGTATCCGCAAATCCCATAGAATATTCTGTCTTATTCAGCTTAATAGAAGCCGGAGCATCCGATACCTTAATTATAATGGACTTTTTAACATCTGGTTGATCTTTACTTGCCACATTAATTTTCGTCTCGCCAACTCCAACAGCTGTTACCACTCCATCTTTTGTCACGCTTGCAATTTTATCATTTTCAGATGAATACTCCAAATTCTCTTTTGCTGTATCTGGTTTAACTTCTATATCCTCTGATAAATTATATGTATGATTAAGTATAATTTCTTTACTTTCTTTCTTAATAGATATATTTATGTCAGATGAGGAATCCACAATAATAATGTCAATACTTCCTTCTACTTTAACTAAAGCATCCGCACTTGATGTCCAGGTAACCTTCACAGTTGCTTTTTTTGTTGTAGCGTTCTCGTTAACACTTACCTTTCCATCTTTAACACTTACAGCATCAGAATCTGGTGTATATACAATGTTTCCATCTTTCCAATTCTCAACTTCAGTTTCTGCATTTCCTTCCGCCTTCAACACATGCATATACTGCATAAGATCGACTTCTGGATCATCCTTCTTCACACTAAGAAACGTTATATCCTCTTTCGTATTATCTTCCTTTGTTTTCTGGAATACAATCTTATACTGTACCTGTTGCTCACCTTCCCCTGATGTCGTTCCCTCTTCCGACTGTCCCGGTGTCGTGTTCTCCGTTGCATAGACCTGACCTGATCCCATCGGTGTGATCAGGGTAACGCAAAGTGTTGCTGCCATGACCATACTAATTAATCGTTTACCTATTCGTTGCATAATTCTCTCCTATCCTTTCTTATTTCTTTATTCGTGTCTTTCTTTCAAACTTCTTTTTTGTCTTCCTAACACGTATTCGTTGTTTACGATACAATACAATTGTGAAGTTCTTGAGAAATTTTTTAACAATATTCATTTATCTTTGATATTCATAGGAAAATCTTTCCTCTACAAATCCATTCTATAACCAATCTACAAATATTCAATTTCAATCAAAGTCAATCCACAGGCCGCCGCTTTGTGTCCGGCTTTGGTGCGATCTTTTGCTTCTAAAATCTCCTTTACATATTCCGGCGGGATCATTCCCATCCCCACTTTCATCAAAGAACCAACAATAATTCTTACCATATTATATAGGAAGCCATTTCCATTAATCCGAACCTTCACAAGATCCCCTTCCCTGATCACCTTGATATAATATATTGTTCGTACTGTATTCTCCACGTCATCTTTCGGCGTACAGAAACTCTTGAAATCATGTTCTCCCACCAGATAATCTGCCGCCTGCTGCATCTTTTCTTCATCCAAATGATAATATACAAAATGCGAATACAGCCGGACAAGCGGATTCGGGAACTGTGCATTGTAGATCTGATATTCATATGTCTTTCTTGTATCACAATATCTTGGATGAAAATCCGGTGCTACTTCTTCCGACTTTTGGATTCGAATGTCATCCGGTAATAAATTATTGATCGCATAACTGATCTTCTCCGGCGGCATCGTAACTTCTGCATCAAAAACCGCCACATTTCCCAAAGCATGCACCCCGGAATCCGTTCTGCTTGCTCCAATTACCGTAATCTCTTCTTGAAAAAACTTCGATATTGTCCGGTTCAAAACTTCTTCCACTGTAATACCATTCTTTTGGATCTGCCATCCACAATAATTGGTTCCATCATAAGCAACCGTTAATTTGATTCGCTTCTTTCCCATACACACCTCCTCATCTGAGTCCAAATCGAGCTTCATAAAAAATGTGATAGATCTTTCTTCATTTTATCACATTTTATTTCTGTTTTAATTGCTATTTCCTTCCATTATTTTATCCTCTTTTATTTGCACCTGCATTAAAAATCTATTTTCTTTTCTATTGGCTTTCCCATAAAGTCAAAAGTGAATTGCTATTGCGATCATCATCGCCAGATAAATTATCACAAAAACATAAGCAATCCTGTCATTTCTCTTATATTGCAATGGTTTCATCTTTGTTCTGCCTTCTCCGCCATGATAACATCTGGCATCCATCGCCAATGCTAGCTCATTACTACGCCGCACGGCAGATACAAACAACGGAATAATAATTGGCACAAGTTTCTTCAATCTTGCCATCAGATTTCCCTCTTTAAAATCGACTCCTCTGGCCATCTGTGCTTTCATGATCTTATCCAATTCATCTACCAGAATCGGAACAAAACGTAATGCAATTGCCATGATCATTGCAAATTCATGCACCGGAACATGGATCCGCTTCATCCAGCCTAACATCTTTTCCAAACCATCCGTTAATGCATTCGGCGTTGTAGTATAGGTCATCATGCTCGAACCAATGATCATAAAACAAAGACGCAGTCCCAGATAAATTGCAGACTTAAGACCCGCATCTGTAATTCGGATAAAATGCCACTCCACAAAAGTTTTTGCTCCTTGAACAGTAAACAGATTAATCACCACTGTAAATAGAATGATCATTCCTAGTGCCTTTAATCCTTTCAAAATAAAAGAAACCGGAACCTTTGACAACTTTATATAGAAAACCAGCACTGCGAATGCTGCTACGTATAATACCGGATTTCTTGAAAAGAACAAACTCATCACATAAACCAAAGTAAATATAACTTTAACTCTCGGATCCAAACGGTGAATAGCGGAATCTGTATTATAGAATTGTCCAATCGTCATATCTTTCATCATACTGTTATACCTGCTTTCCCATCAGACTTTTCCAGCGGGCTAATTCTACAAAAATATCTTCCATACGGCTTATCTGTGTATGAACGGAATATCCCATCTGTTGCAGAGTAAGCAGAATCCGGTTACCAACCGGAACAGAAAGTCCCAATTGTTCTAACCGGTATATCTGATTATACACAGCCCACACCGGGCCATCCATACACTTTCTGCCCTGATCCATAACAATAATCCGATCTGCATATTCAGCAACCTCTTCCATCGAATGGGAAACCAGCACAATTCCAATGCCCTGCTTTTCTTGCAGATCTTTCAGCATCTGTAAAATTGCCTTTGCTGAATACGGATCAAGTCCTGCCGTTGGTTCATCTAACACCAGATACTCCGGCTGCATAGCCAGGATACCTGCCATTGCAACTCTTCTTTTCTGACCACCCGATAACTGTAGTGGTGAACTATCATATATCGTATCCGGCAATCCAACCGCCTCAATTGCCTCATATGCACGCTTTTGAGCTTCTACTCTGCTGATATCCATATTCTCCGGACCGAAACATACATCTTTCTCCACCGTCTCAGCGAACAACTGGTACTCCGGATATTGAAAAACAAGACCAACTTTCTGGCGTAATTCCTTCATCGAAAAGTCAGAATCTGTTATATCCTGTCCATCATAATAGACATTTCCTTCTGTTGGAAGATATAAACCATTCAAATGCTGCATCAAAGTGGACTTTCCGGATCCCGTATGTCCAATGACAGCGACAAATTCCCCCTTGCCAATATGCAATGACACATCATCTAACGCCTTACGTTCATCCGCATATCCCTTGTTATATATATAGCTGACATGATTCAGTAAAATTCCTTCCTTGGGTTTGTCCACTCCATCTGTGGGGCTGTCTGCGAACACTGCATCTGCAGTTCCCTTCTTATCCGGCCAATCGCCTACACCCCCTTGCGCATATGCTTCTTTCAGACATGCAAGCAAATCCTGCTCGGTATGAATCCGACTACACATTCTGTCTGTCAGAATCTTCTCCTGACGCATGTATTCCATATATTGGTAAAATACAGGCAGGCATAGTCCACAGTCCTCCAATAATGCTTTCTGTGCAAAGATCTTCGCAGGCGTTCCTTGTGCTGCCACCTGTCCTGACTTCATCACAAATACGCGGTCTGCCGCTAACACTTCATCCATATGATGCGTAATTAAAATAACGGTAATTCCATTCTCTTCCTGCAACCGCTTTGCTACTGCAATCATATTCTTTCGTCCCTGAGGATCTAACATTGCAGTTGCCTCATCAAATATAATACATTTCGGATGCATCGCAAGCACCCCCGCAATCGCAACACGCTGTTTCTGCCCTCCTGACAGATGATTCGGTGACTGATTACGAAATGCATTCATTCCCATCTCATTTAGTGCTGCATCCACCCGATTCCAGATATCGGCTGTTGCTACCCCCAGATTCTCCGGTCCAAATGCCACATCTTCTTCCACCAGATTGCCTACGATCTGATTATCCGGATTCTGAAATACCATTCCGGCAGTCTGTCGGATTGCTAAATGATTCTCCTCTTCTTCGGTACTCATGCCATCTACTATAACCTCACCCTCACTTGGGAATAACAGGGCATTGATATGCTTGGCAAGCGTAGATTTACCGGAACCATTTCTCCCCAAAATAGCGATAAACTGCCCCTCTGTCACCTCAAGCGAAACATCTTTCAATGCCTCCACCATATCCTGTACATTGCCTTCCGCATCCCGTCGAAAATATTCAAATGTCACGTTCTTAATATCAATCAATTTCTGTCTTATATCCATTGTTCTCTCCCGGTTGCTATATTATCTAATAGAAGAATACGAAAACCTTATTCTAACACACATAAGTCTTTCGTATTCCTCTATCTTCATACCAGACCATAATCCCCAACAAAGCAAAACAGGGGACTGTAACACTACAGTCCCCATGACATCACCTATTGTCTTATACTAACTCGATGATAACTTCCATTGCAGCATCACCCTTACGAGGTCCGATCTTGATGATTCTTGTGTAACCACCATTACGTCCAGCATACTTAGGGCCATACTCGTTGAATAACTTCTCAGTTAAGTCAACCTTCTTAGTTCCTCTCTTCTTACCAGCAGCATCAGTTGGAACTTCAACTACAGGATAAAGAACCTTTAACATCTGTCTTCTTGCATGTAACTTAGATGGCTGATCCTTCTTAACAGTCTTCTCAACTTCATCATAAACAGTAACTTTCTTACCATCCACAACTTCTTTCACTCTCTTGCCATCTTTGTCTTTCTTAGCAACCTTGGCAGTTACGGTAACTTCATCATAGTTATCTTTCTCTTTTACTGCCATTGTGATCAAGCTCTCAGCAATCTTACGAATCTCTTTCGCTCTTGCCTCTGTTGTCTTAATCTTACCATTGTATAATAACTGTGTTACCTGATTACGAAGTAACGCTTTTCTTGCTGCCTGTTTCTTACCAAGCTTTCTATACATTGCCATGATGTATGTCCTCCTTCACTTTGCTTACTAAACCTTCGGCTTAAGTGTTCTCTCTTCTTATTATTCTTCTCCGTTATTCAATGAAAGGCCTAATTCTTTTAACTTATTCAGCACTTCTTCTAAAGACTTGCGTCCTAAGTTACGAACCTTCATCATATCTTCCGGAGTCTTGCTTGTCAGCTCTTCTACTGTATTAATACCTGCTCTCTTCAAGCAGTTGAATGAACGAACGGATAACTCCAATTCATCAATGTTCATCTCTAATACTTTCTCTTTCTCGTTGTCTTCTTTCTCTACCATAACCTCTGCTGACTTGGCATTCTCTGATAGATCAATAAACAAACTCAAATGCTCACTTAATACTTTTGCAGCTAAGCTTACCGCCTCATCTGGAGCTAATGTACCATTGGTATATACGTCTAATGTAAGCTTATCATAATCTGTGATCTGACCTACACGAGTATTCTCTACTGTGAGATTCACACGCTCAACCGGTGTGTAAATTGAATCGATAGCGATAACATCAATCGATGTATCATCTTTCTTATTCTTGTCAGATCCAACATAACCTCTACCTTTTGTGATAGTAAGTTCCATATCAAATCTTGCATCCGGACCACTTAATGTTGCGATCACCTGATCCGGATTCAAAATCTCAATGTCACTATCTACATGAATATCTGCTGCGGTAACCACACCTTCGCCAACATACTCAATATAAGCCTGCTTTGGCTCATTAGAGCTGCTATTATTCTTAATTGCCAATTCCTTGATGTTCATGATAATCTCAGTTACATCTTCTTTCACGCCTGGAATTGAGCTGAACTCATGTAAAACACCTTTGATCTTTACATAACTAACAGCGGAACCTGGCAAAGATGATAACATAATTCTTCTCAAAGAGTTACCAAGGGTTGTACCATAGCCTCTCTCTAAAGGTTCTACTACAAATTTACCGTATCTGTTGTCTTCTGAAATCTCTGCGATCTCAATTCTTGGTTTTTCGAATTCAAACACGTTCGGAACCTCCTTTAGGTTTCATAATCTACCGATTATTGACTACTTAGAATATAACTCGACGATAAGTGTTTCATTAACAGGAACATCAATCTGCTCTCTTAATGGTAACTCTGTAACAGTACCGCAAAGGTTCTCCTGATCAGACTCTAACCATGCCGGAACTAATCTTCCTGCTGTAACCTCTAAAATATCTTTGTATCTCTGTAAAGATTTGCTCTTCTCGCGAATCTCAATCTTATCTCCAGCCTTTACTCTGTAAGAAGGAATATTAACGCACTTACCATTCACTAATACATGCTTATGGTCAACGATCTGTCTAGCTTCCTTACGGGTTCTGGCAAAACCTAAACGATATACAACGTTATCTAATCTGCACTCTAAGAGAACCATTAAGTTCGGACCTGTTAATCCTTTCATTCTCTCTGCAGTTGCGTAAAGATTACGGAAAGGTTTCTCTAATACGCCATAAATGAACTTAGCTTTCTGCTTCTCACGAAGCTGTAAGCCATACTCGCTCATCTTTCTATTTGCTCTAACTAACTGTCTGTTTGACTTCTTATCAATTCCAAGAACTTGAGGCTCCATACCTAAAGATCTGCATCTCTTAAGAACTGGGGTTCTATCTACTGCCATCTAATTGTACCTCCTATTACACTCTTCTACGTTTTGGTGGACGACATCCATTATGTGGAACTGGAGTCACGTCACGAATACTCAATACTTCAAGACCTGCTGCCTGAAGCGCACGAATTGCTGCCTCACGACCAGAACCCGGTCCCTTAACCATAACGTCAACTTTCTTCAAACCGTGAATAAGAGCTGCCTTAGTTGCAGTCTCTGCTGCCATCTGTGCTGCGTAAGGAGTTGACTTCTTAGAACCCTTAAATCCTAACTCACCAGCACTTGCCCATGAAAGTGCATTACCTTCATTATCAGTTAATGTAACAATTGTATTATTAAAAGATGACTGAATGTGTGCCTGACCGTGCTCAACGTTCTTCTTAACACGCTTCTTAGTCACTTTTTTTGTAACTTTAGCCATTAAACTTGACCTCCTGCTAATAATAAATAAAATTCAATCTATCCAAATTACTTCTTCTTATTTGCAACGGTTCTCTTAGGACCCTTACGTGTTCTTGCGTTTGTCTTAGTCTTCTGACCACGAACCGGCAAGCCCTGTCTATGACGTTTACCACGGTAACAACCGATCTCCTGTAAACGCTTAATATTCAAAGCGATCTCTCTACGTAAATCACCTTCTACCACCTGTGTCTCATTGATGATCTCACTGATTCTCTTAACCTCATCATCAGTTAAATCACGAACACGGGTATCAGGATTAACATTTGCTTCTTTTAAAATACGCTGAGATGATGTAAGTCCGATACCATAAATATAAGTAAGACCGATCTCAATACGTTTTTCTCTTGGTAAATCTACACCTGAAATACGAGCCATTGTGACTGTGCACCTCCATAAATTAATACTTTTTCTTCCTTGTGAATACCTGTAAGCCTTGACGTATCCGTATGTATGATAACAAACGGGTGAAATGCATACGTGTTACTTTCAGTATCCATTCTATTGATATGTTGCATAGGCTAATGACAACCTATACTACAGCCGCTTTCAAAAATCATCTTCCATATTAATAATGATAATATAGAAGGAACTTCACACTGGGAATACAGTGCTACTTTGGTTACTAAGCATTCTGGGTTACTGATGGGCTATCATCATATTATCCCTGTCTCTGCTTATGCTTTGGGTTCTCACAGATAACTCTGATACTACCTTTTCTTTTAATGATTTTGCACTTATCGCAAATTGGTTTTACGGATGCTCTAACCTTCATTAAAATCTCTCCTTTCAAAACGGTTCACCGACTTTTCTGTAAAAAGTCCGCTACGAATAACTATTCTACCATCTATGTCTTTCCATTGCAAGTAATTTTTTCGACAAATATGAAAAATTTTACAAATTTCTTACTTTTCTCTCCACTTAATACGACCCTTGGTCAGATCATACGGAGATAATTCCAACGTAACCTTATCACCAGGTAAAATTTTAATATAGTTCATTCTAAGCTTTCCACTGATATGTGCTAATACTTCATGACCATTTTCCAATTCTACTTTGAACATTGCATTTGGCAACTTCTCTACTACTGTTCCTTCAATTTCAATTACATCTGCCTTTGACATATCTACAAATCCTCCTGTTTTATAATCTCATATGACTCTTTGCATATTGCACTGTTTCTTCTATATTATAGTGCAATGCCGGGAGCCTGTGAAAGAATCTCCGGTTCTCCCTCTGTTATTAGAATGGTATTCTCATAATGCGCAGATGGCATGCCATCCATTGTTACGACGGTCCAGTCATCATCTTCCCAGTACACATCATATGTGCCCATGTTGATCATTGGTTCTACCGCAATCGTTATACCCGGACGAAGCTTCATACCTCTGCGAAGTCCACCAAAGTTTGGGACCTCCGGTTCCTCATGCAACTTAGATCCTACTCCGTGCCCAACCAGATCTCTCACGACCGAATACCCATAGGACTCTGCATATTTCTGAACCGCTCTTCCAATATCAACTATATGATTGCCGGCAACTGCCTGTTTGATACCTTCAAAAAATGATTGTTTGGTTACTTCCACCAGTTTCTTCACTTCATCCGATACAGCCGGCATGATCAAGGTTCTTGCCGCATCAGAATGATATCCTTTGTATATAACACCAGCATCTAAGCTTACAATATCATCTTCCTGTATGATCCGATGTTCATTCGGAATACCATGCACCACTTCTTCATTGATCGAAACACAAATCGAAGCAGGATATCCATTATAATTCAGAAAGGATGGGATACATCCATAACTTCTGATAATCTCTTCTCCAATCCGGTCTACGTCTAATGTGGACATACCCGGTTTCACTTGTTTCGCAAGTTCATCATGTGTGATGGCGAGAATTCTTCCCGCCTCACGCATGAGTTCAATTTCTGCACTAGACTTAATTGAAACTGCCATTATTATTCACCTAAAATCTTAACAATTGCTGCAAAGACATCATTCATATCCTGAGTTCCGTCTACTTCAGCAATAATTCCTTTGTTTGTATAGTAATCAATTAATGGCTGTGTCTGCTCATGATATACAGCAAGTCTGTTCTGAACAGTCTCCGGCTTGTCATCATCACGAATGATCAGATCACCACCACATGTATCACATTTGCCTTCTACTTTGGTTGGGCTATATACAATATGATAAGTTGCTCCACAACCTACACATGCACGTCTTCCACCCATTCTGCGAACGATATTTTCATCTGGAACTTCTACATTGATTGCATAATCTACGCTCTCTCCGATTGCTGTCAAAGCTTTATCCAATGCTTCTGCCTGTGGAATTGTTCTCGGAAAACCATCTAACACATATCCATTCTTACAATCCGGCTCTTTAAACCGGTCGATTACAAGATCTACTACCAGCTCGTCAGGTACAAGCAAGCCCTTGTCCATGTATTCTTTTGCCTTAGCACCAAGCTCTGTACCGTTCTTAATGTTGGCACGGAAAATATCACCTGTTGAAATGTGTGGGATATTGTACTTAGCTGCGATCATTTTTGCCTGTGTTCCTTTACCTGCTCCAGGCGCTCCTAACATGATAATCTTCATAACCTCTTCCTCCTTTTATATGAAATCTTCTCTATGAACGTACGAAAGCTGCGCCTATTTATCCAATAAACGCAGTTTTCGTGTCTCTTATATTTAATTATTCAGGAATCCAGAATAATTACGTACTAACATCTGTGACTCTAACTGTTTCATTGTCTCAAGGATAACTCCTACGATAATGATCAATGAAGTACCTCCAAAAGATACATCCGCTTTGAATGCACCATTGAAGAAGATCGGGATCAATGCTACGATCAACAATCCAATTACACCGATCAAAACAATATAGTTAAGAATCTTATTCAAGTAATCCTGTGTTGTTTTACCAGGACGAATACCCGGGATAAATCCACCACTCTTCTTCATATTATTCGCTACTTCCATCGGATTAAATGTAATAGAAGTATAGAAGTAAGCAAAGATAATATTCAAAACAATGTAAATGATCAATCCAATAGATGCCCACGGATATTCAGCATTAAACCAGTAATTTTGGTTCAATCCCTGCATAATCTTCTGTGCAGTTGTTCCAACATTCATATTGAACAAATTAATAATAATAGAAGGAACAGACAACAGTGAACTTGCAAAGATAATCGGAATAACTCCTGCTGTATTCACCTTAAGAGGTATGTAGCTTGACTGTCCACCAGCCATCTTTCTGCCCTGTACCTTCTTTGAATACTGTACCGGAATTCTTCTCTCAGCATCCTGTAATATGATAACCAAAATGGTTGTACCAATTACAACAGCTACAATAATACAAACAGCAATTACAGACTGTACAATATCTTTGCCCTTTACAAACATGATATAAAGATTAGAGAAATCATTTGGCATACGGGATACAATGTTAATTAACAGGATAATAGAAATACCATTACCAATACCCTTATCTGATATTCTCTCACCTAACCACATGATAATACAGCTTCCTGCTGTCAAGGTTACAATAATTGTAAGAATTGTAAATACGCTTTTGTCTGTCAGTGCACCCTGTCTAGAGAAACCAATAGAAAGACCTGCACTTTCAATAATTGCAAGACCAACCGATACATAACGGGTAATCTTGTTCATCTTTTTTCTTCCATCTTCACCATCACGCTGCATCTCTTCCAACGCCGGGATAGCAATGGTCAATAACTGCATGATAATGGATGCGGTAATGTATGGTGTAACACTTAATGCAAATACTGACATAGATAGAAATGATCCACCTGTGAACGAGTCGATAAAACTATAAGAACTTCCTACAACACTTTGTAAATATGCCTGTACCTGAGCGGCGTCAATGCCGGGAATCGGCAACTGACACCCCAAACGTACAACTAATATAATCCAAAATGTGTAAAATATTCTTTTCCTTAACTGCTCGATTTTGAACGCATTTATTAAGGTTTTGAACATATTACATCACCTCTGCTTTTCCACCAAGAGCCTCAATTTTCTCTACTGCAGAAGCACTAAATGCATTCGCCTTAACAGTAAGCTTCTTTGTTAACTCACCATTTCCTAAAATCTTAACGCCATCCTTAGGATTGCTGACGATTCCGGCACCGATCAATGTCTCAACACCAACTTCAGTGCCATCCTCAAACGCATTCAATGCTGAAACATTGATTGCAACGATTTCCTTTGAGCTTGGACATGTAAATCCTCTCTTTGGAAGTCTTCTATACAAAGGCATCTGACCACCTTCGAAACCTGGTCTGGTAGCTCCTGAACGAGCCTTCTGTCCTTTATGACCCTTACCTGCAGTCTTACCATTTCCAGATCCATGACCACGGCCTTTTCTGAAATTATCACTGTGCTTAGAACCCTCTGCTGGCTTTAATGTAGATAAATTCATTTATGCACACCTCCTTATCTCAAATCTTATTAAATCTCTTCTACCTTTACTAAATGCTTAACCTGGAATACCATTCCCTTAGTCGCATCATTATTTGGAAGCTCAACTGTCTTATTTAACTTTCTAAGTCCTAATGCTTCCAAAGTCTTTTTATGTTTTGGAACTGCTCCGATAGGAGACTTTACTAAAGTAACTCTTACCTTATCTGCCATTTTCTAAATCCTCCTTAACCTAAAATCTCTTGAACAGATTTTCCACGAAGTTTTGCAACCTCTTCAGGAGTCTTAATATTGGTAAGTCCATTAATTGTAGCAAGAACTACGTTCTGCTTATTATTGGAACCTAAAGACTTTGTACGGATATTCTTGTAACCAGCAAGCTCCAACACCTTACGTGCAGGACCACCGGCGATGATACCAGTACCTTCTGGAGATGTCTTCAAAAGTACAGATGCACTTCCGAATACACCGGTCCAATCATGAGGGATACTTCCATTCTCATTAATCGGAACTTCTACAAGACTCTTAATTGCATCTTCTTTTCCTTTACGGATAGCCTCTGGAATCTCGGCTGCTTTACCGATACCGGCACCAACATGACCATTCTTATCACCAACAACTACAAGCGCAGCAAATCGCATGTTACGTCCACCTTTAACAACCTTGGTTACACGCTTGATGGCAACTACCTGTTCTTCTAATTCTAACTGACTAGCATCAATAATAGTATGCTTCATAAATTGTTTTCCTCCTTATTAGAATTCCAGACCAGCTTCTCTAGCTGCATCTGCTAACGCTTTCACTTTACCCTGATATATAAATCCGCCTCTGTCAAAGACAACTGTTGTGATTCCCTTATCTAATGCTTTCTTAGCAATTACCTTGCCTAAGTATGCAGCAGCATCCACATTGTTTGTCTTCTCGATCTCTGATTTAACTTCGCTCTGTACTGTAGATGCAGACACTAAAGTATTACCAACTGTATCATCAATAATTTGAGCGTACATATGATTATTACTTCTAAATACAGCTAAACGTGGTCTCTCAGCAGTGCCACTAAAGCGATTACGGATTCTTAAGTGCTTTTTTGCACGAACCTTACTTCTTGACTCTTTCTTAATCATCTATCTCACTCCTTTAATTATTTCTTACCAGTCTTACCAACTTTACGTCTGATAACTTCATCAGCATACTTGATACCTTTACCCTTATATGGTTCCGGTGCTCTCTTCTCTCTGATCTCAGCAGCGTACTGGCCAACTTTTTCTTTATCGATACCTGAAATGGTAATTGTGTTACCTTCTACCTTAGATTCTAATCCTTCCGGATCTTCCATCTCTACCGGGTGAGAATATCCCAAACTTAATGTTAACTTCTTACCCTGCTTCTGAGCTCTGTAACCAACACCATTCACCTCTAATACTTTTGTATAACCCTCGGTTACACCAACTACCATATTGTGAATCAAAGTTCTTGTAAGACCATGTAAAGACTTCATCTTCTTTAAATCATTCGGTCTGGTTACTACTACATGATCATCCTCAAGCTTAATGTCCATTTCCGCTGGTAATACTCTTGAAAGTGTACCCTTTGGTCCTTTTACAGTCACTTGATTATTTTCTGCAATATCAACAGTTACGCCTGCTGGTATAGCGATAGGCATTCTTCCGATACGTGACATGCCGTTACCTCCTTAAATTCTATGCCCCTTAAAGGGGGTTATAATATATGTTAAATTTCCTTAAATTACCAAACAAATGCTAATACTTCGCCGCCAACCTGAGCCTCACGAGCCTGCTTGTCAGTTAATACACCTTTGTTTGTAGAAATGATAGCAACACCTAAACCACCTAATACTTTAGGAAGTTCGTCCTTGCCAGCATATACACGAAGACCCGGCTTAGAGATTCTCTTAATACCGGTAATGATCTTCTCATTCTTATCTTTACCGTACTTTAATGTTATACGGATTGTCTTAAATTTACCTTCTTCAACAATATCAACAGCCTTAATATAACCTTCTTCTAAAAGAATGTTAGCAATTGCTTCTTTCATCTTTGAAGCAGGAACATCAACTGTATCATGTTTAGCAGTATTCGCATTGCGAATTCTAGTAAGCATATCTGCGATTGGATCTGTCATTGTCATTTACCTCCTTCAAAAATTCTACCAGCTTGCTTTCTTAACGCCCGGGATCTCACCCTTGTATGCTAACTCACGGAAGCAGATTCTGCAGATTCCGTATTTCTTTAACACTGAATGTGGACGTCCACAAACTTTACAACGAGTATATTCTCTAGTAGAGAATTTCTGTTTACGTTGTTGTTTAACAACCATTGCTTTCTTAGCCATGAATCTTCCTCCTATTATTTCTTAAATGGCATACCAAATAAGGTTAATAACTCGCGAGCTTCCTCGTCTGTCTTAGCAGTAGTTACGAAAATAATGTCCATACCTCTTACTTTGTCAACCTTATCATACTCGATTTCAGGGAAAATCAACTGCTCCTTAATACCTAATGCATAGTTACCTCTTCCATCGAATGCGTTTGGATTAATACCTCTAAAGTCACGAACACGTGGCAATGCAAGATTGATCAAACGATCTGCGAACTCATACATTCTCTCGCCTCTTAAAGTAACCTTACATCCAATCGGCATACCCTCTCTTAACTTGAAGTTTGCGACAGACTTCTTCGCACGGGTAACAACTGCCTTCTGACCTGTAATGGTCTCTAAATCCTGAACTGCTGTATCTAAAAGTTTGTGATTTTCCTTAGCTTCACCAACACCCATGTTGATAACGATCTTCTCAAGCTTAGGAATCTCCATAACGTTCTTATAACCGAATTTCTTTACCATAGCGTCTTTGATCTCGCTATTGTACTGTTCTTTTAATCTACTCAACTTCTACGGCCTCCTTCCTTAATTAGTCAATCTTCTCTAACTTGCCATTCACTTTAGCAACACGAACTTTGTCCTTCTTCTCACCCTGGAAGCCAATTCTTACCGGCTTACCTTTGTGAACATACATTACGTTAGAAAGATCAATAGGTGCTTCCATCTCAATGATACCACCCTGCTGATTCGTCATACTTGGCTTTGAATGCTTCGAAACCATGTTGACACCCTCAACTAATACTTTATTATTTTTGGTATCTACTGATAATACCTTACCGGTTTTACCCTTGTCTTTACCAGTGATTACCTGAACTAAGTCATCTTTTTTAATCTTGCTGGTTGCCATCCTGACACCTCCTTATAAAACTTCTGGTGCTAATGAAACGATCTTCATGAACTTCTTATCTCTAAGCTCTCTTGCTACAGGCCCGAAAATACGAGTACCTCTTGGATTCAAATCATCCTTGATGATGACTGCTGCATTCTCATCGAACTTGATATAAGAACCATCTTTACGACGTGCGCCCTTCTTTGTACGGACAACAACAGCCTTAACAACGTCACCCTTCTTTACAACACCGCCTGGTGTTGCATCTTTAACAGAGGCAACGATGATATCTCCGATATTTGCATATCTTCTAGTTGATCCGCCTAATACTCTGATGCAAAGTAACTCTTTTGCTCCGGTATTATCAGCAACTTTAAGTCTTGTTTCCTGTTGAACCATTGTATTTGCCTCCTTGATTATTTAGCTTTCTCTATAATTTCTACAAGTCTCCATCTCTTGTCCTTAGATAAAGGTCTTGTCTCCATTACTCTTACTCTATCGCCGATATGACACTCATTGTTCTCATCATGTGCCTTTAACTTGTAAGTTCTCTTTACGATCTTACCATAAAGAGGATGCTTAACGTTATCAATGATTGAAACAACAATTGTTTTATCCATCTTATCACTTGTTACGATACCTACACGTGTTTTTCTTAGATTTCTATCCACAATAAAATCCTCCTTTCATGATAACTAAGCATTTGCCTTCTCAGTCATAATTGACTGAATTCTTGCAATATTTCTTCTAACCTCTTTAATTCTGCTTGTATTCTCTAACTGATTTGTTGCATTCTGGAATCTCAAATTGAATAATTCCTTCTTAGCAGCTACTAACTCTGCATTCAACTCATCCACGTTCTTAGACTTTAAATCATCACGATATTCCTTAGTTTTCACTGCCTGCACCTCCTTCTAAATCTGCTTTCGAAACAATCTTACACTTAATAGGTAACTTATGAGTTGCAAGTCTCAATGCTTCCTTTGCAGTCTCTTCCGGAACACCTGCGATCTCGAACATTACACGACCAGGCTTAACAACTGCTACCCATCCTTCTACGTTACCTTTACCTTTACCCATACGAACACCGATAGGCTTAGATGTATAAGGCTTATCAGGGAAAATCTTAATCCAAACTTTACCGGTACGCTTTACGTAACGAGTCATAGCGACACGGGCTGCTTCGATCTGATTTGATTTGATCCAAGCTGGTTCTAACGCAACGATACCATATTCACCATTGCTGATTGTGTTACCTCTGGTAGCTTTACCAGCCATAGAACCTCTAAACTGCTTTCTATGTTTTGTTCTTTTTGGCATTAACATTTATTTATCGCTCCCTTCCTTATTATTCTTAGTTGGAAGTACTTCACCATGATAAATCCAAGTCTTAACACCAACCTTACCATAAGTTGTGTCAGCCTCAGCGAAACCATAGTCAATATCTGCACGAAGTGTCTGAAGAGGAATTGTTCCATCACTGTAGAACTCTGTACGAGCCATATCAGCACCACCTAAACGTCCAGAAACAGAAGTCTTAATTCCTAATGCTCCGGTCTTCATTGTTCTACCCATGCAAGACTTCATCGCACGACGGAAAGAGATACGATTCTCTAACTGTGCTGCAATGTTCTCAGCTACTAACTGCGCATCTGCATCCGGTCTCTTAACTTCCTTAACATCAACCATTAACTTCTTATCTGTTAATTTTGCAACTTCTTTCTTGAGTGCTTCGATCTCAGAACCACCCTTACCAATTACAACACCCGGCTTAGCTGTGTAAATGATAACTTTCAATCTATCAGATGCTCTCTCGATCTCGATCTTAGAAACCTGAGCACTGTAAAGTCTCTTCTTGAGGAACTTACGAATTGTATTATCTTCTACTAAGTTATTTGCAAATTCGCCATCTTTTGTATCAGCATACCATCTAGAATTCCAATCCTTGATGACACCGACTCTCAAACCATGAGGATTTACTTTCTGTCCCATTATTTGCCTCCTTATCTTTCATCAAGCACGATTGTGATATGGCTTGTTCTCTTCTCGATTCTATAAGCTCTACCCTGTGCTCTTGGTTGAATTCTCTTCATTGTTGGTCCCTTATTTGCATAACACTCTGCAATATAAAGGTCTTCCATCTTCATTCCGTTGTTATTCTCAGCGTTAGCAATTGCTGACTTTAATAACTTCTCTATTACACTTGATGCATATCTTGGATTGTAAGCTAAGATAGCAAGTGCAGTCTGTACATCCTTACCTCTGATGGCATCTAAAACGAAACATGCTTTGGTTACAGAAACTCTAGCATAAGAAACCTTAGCTGAAGGTCTTGTATCCTTATTTGCATTTCTTTCTCTTTTAATCTGGGATCTATGTCCTTTTGCCATGGATGAACCCTCCTTTCAAATCTGATTATCTAAGTTTTGATTTCTTTTCGTCCTTGCCATGTCCTCTGTATGTTCTGGTAGCAACAAACTCACCAAGCTTGTGACCAACCATATCCTCTGTTACATATACAGGCACATGTCTTCTTCCGTCATATACTGCAATTGTATGTCCTACGAAGCTAGGAAAGATAGTAGAACGACGTGACCAGGTCTTAATAACCTGCTTGTCATTACTAGCATTCATAGCATCGACTTTTTTAAGCAAATGCTCATCTGCAAATGGTCCTTTTTTAAGTGAACGAGCCATATGTCAAACCTCCTTAAATTATTTAATACTCTTACCGTCTCTTGTTCTAACGATCATCTTGTTAGAATGCTTATTCTTCTTACGTGTCTTAAGTCCGAGTGCCGGTTTACCCCATGGAGTACATGGACCTGGTCTACCGATACTGGTCTTACCTTCACCACCACCGTGTGGATGGTCGTTAGGGTTCATTACGGAACCACGAACTGTAGGTCTGATACCCATATGGCGCTTACGTCCAGCCTTACCAATATTAACAAGGCCGTGCTCAATATTACCAACCTGTCCAACTGTTGCACGTGCAATGATTGGAACCATTCTCATCTCGCCTGATGGCAAACGAAGTGTTGCATACTTGCCTTCCTTAGCCATAAGCTGTGCTGAGTTACCGGCAGAACGAACCAACTGTCCACCCTTGCCTGGATATAATTCAATGTTGTGTACTTCAGTACCAACCGGAATTGCCTCTAATGGTAAGCAGTTACCAACTTTAATGTCAGCATTTGCACCATTCATAACCTTGTCTCCAACCTGTAATCCAACAGGAGCTAAGATATAAGCTTTCTCACCGTCAGCATAGCTGATCAATGCGATGTTAGCTGTTCTGTTAGGATCGTACTCGATAGAAACAACAGTTGCCGGAATATCGTCTTTTCTTCTCTTGAAATCGATAATTCTATATTTTCTTCTAGATCCACCACCATGGTGTCTTACTGTAATCTTTCCCTGATTGTTACGACCGGCTGTCTTCTTTAATGAAGTTGTAAGGGATTTCTCTGGAGTAGTCTTAGTGATTACATCGAAATCCAAACCAGTCATATTTCTTCTGGAAGGTGTATATGGGTTATATGTTTTAATTCCCATTTTCTTTCTCCTTTCGAACTGCATTTATTATCACGCTTGCATGCGTATGAATGTTATATTTTATAAACCTTCAAAGATCTCAATATCTTTGCTGTCTGCTGTCAACTGAACGATTGCTTTCTTAGCCTTAGCAGTCTTACCGTAAACCATTCCACGTCTCTTAGTCTTACCATCAAGATTCATTGTGTTTACCTTAGCAACCTTTGTTCCTTCGAACATCTTCTCAACAGCTTCTTTGATCATAGTCTTGTTTGCTTCCGGATGAACCTGAAATGTATATTTCTTCTCAGCCATAGCATCCATAGACTTCTCAGTAATGATAGGCTTCTGAATTACGTCATAATATTGAATGTTTGCCATTATGCGTACACCTCCTCGATTGCTGCTACAGCATCCTTAGTGATAACAACGGTGTCATACTTAAGAATGTCATATACGTTAATTGTGTTTGTAAGAGCTGTCTTCACATCAGGAACGTTCTTTGCAGATAATACGATGTTCTGATCGTTATCCTTTGTTACAACCAATGCTTTTGCAACCTCAAGGTTATTCATAACCTCTACAAACTTCTTTGTCTTAATCTCATCTAACTTGAACTCATCTAATACGATGAACTTCTCTTCATTTACCTTAGAAGTTAATACAGACTTGATTGCATTTGCTTTCTCTTTCTTATTTAACTTCATAGAGTAATCTCTTGGCTTTGGTGCGAATACTACTCCACCACCTGTCCACTGAGGAGATCTTGTAGAACCCTGTCTAGCATGACCAGTTCCTTTTTGTCTCCAAGGTTTTCTTCCGCCTCCACGCACTTCTGCACGTGTCTTAGCGCTCTGAGTTCCCTGACGCTTGTTTGCTAACTGCGCTACAACTGCCATGTGAACTAAATGCTCATTTATTTCTACACCGAATACGGCATCGTTAAGCTCTAACTTATCTACTTCCTTACCTTCGGTATTGTAAACAGCTACTGTTGCCATTCTAATTTCCTCCTTCCTACAGATTACTTACCGCTCTTTACGGTTTCTTTAATCATAACCAATGACTTCTTAGGACCAGGTACAGAACCCTTAACTAAGATAACGTCATTCTCTGCATCTATCTTAACAATCTCTAAGTTCTGAACAGTTACCCGAACAGCACCCATATGTCCAGCCATCTTCTTACCCTTGAAGACCTTACCCGGATCTGTTGCACAACCATTAGAACCTGCATGACGATGGTATTTAGAACCATGTGTCTTAGGACCTGTGTGAAGACCATGTCTCTTGATTGCTCCTGCATATCCTTTACCTTTTGACTTAGCAGTTACATCAATCTTATCTCCCTCAGCGAAGATATCAGCCTTGATCACACTCTCACCAGCAACATAATCAGCAACATTCTCTACTCTGAACTCTCTAACAAACTGCTTTGGAGTTGTGTTTGCCTTCTTGAAATGTCCTACTTCTGCTTTACCAGCACCATGTGGATTTCTGATTACTTTCTTGCCTGATACATCTTTTGTTGTTACTTTTTCTTTCTTCTCACCGTAACCAACCTGGATTGCTTCATATCCATCGTTGTCCAATGTTTTAACCTGTGTTACTACACAAGGTCCTGCCTGTAATACGGTAACCGGTGTTAATACACCATCT
Organism: uncultured Clostridium sp.; assembly: GCA_900552885.1. GTDB lineage: Bacteria > Bacillota > Clostridia > Lachnospirales > Lachnospiraceae > CAG-590. The sequence goes on from USBM01000004.1 coordinate 23,808, forward strand.
TCATTGAAGATTTGAGTCATTCCGACTTTTGTAGCTAAAATCGCTTTCTTCATTATTAAATTTCCTCCTAATTAATCTACAGCGGATTGCCTTGGCAATCATTCTAAATTTGGCTTAAAGC
>USBM01000005.1 GCA_900552885.1 uncultured Clostridium sp.
CGCTTATTAGTAGGAGTGCTAGTACTGTTGCGTGCGAGTCGTAATGCGAATGTGCCTGCTGCAACATGACACCACCCTAAAGCCGGGTTCACAACCTAAAACATGCACGTCCGCCTTCACTTACGCTGTGCAAGGGTGATGGTATCTAACTGCGGGATGGCATCATAGAAATGATGCGACCTGCAAAATCATTAAAGTTCTGTGTCTGAAGAACAACTCTTCCCGGACCGGTCAGCTTGGTAAGGAAAAGTCCCTCCCCTCCGAAGAAGATATTGCCAAGTCCCTTAACCGTCTCAATCTCATAGCTGACTGTTTTATCAAAAGCAACCACATTTCCGGTGTCAACTTTAATCACCTCGCCCGGTGCTAATTCCTTTACAACTTGATCACCGTCCACTTCAAGAAAGGCATATCCTGATCCCTTAATGTCCTCTAAAATAAAGCCTTCACCACCAAATAATCCGGCAGAGAATTTCTTAGTTAAGGTAATGGATACATCCACTCCTTCCTGCGCACATAGGAATGCCCTCTTCTGTGCAATAATCCCCGGTGTACCGGTCAGATTCACAGCAATCACATCACCCGGAACTGTAGATCCGAATGCAACCTTTGCCCCATCTTTGTTCGATGTATAAGTTGCCATAAATAAAGATTCACCGGAAAGCATTCTTCCTAATCCCTTCATCAGACCACCCTTCGTATTGGTCTTCATCTCAATTCCTTCTGTCTGCCATATCATCCCACCACTCTGGGTATACATGGATTCTCCACGATCTAAAGTAATCTCCACCGCCGGTACTGTCTTTCCTACAATCTCATACTGCATAACCTTATCCTCCTCATACATATTACTTATCAATCCACCAATCACAAAGTGAATTGACTATATTATACTGTATTCACCCCACTTATACAATATACAAACGAATCAGTATCTCAATCACACCCGAAAAATCACATTACAATTGGAACTTATAATCCTCTGGATTTGCGTGTACATGCTTTCATTGCCTCGAACACTGCACTTCTCATTCCCTTCTCTTCCAGCACTCGAACTGCTTCAATCGTAGTTCCGCCCGGAGAACATACCATATCTTTTAATTCTCCCGGATGTTTTCCCGTCTCTAATACCATCTTGGCACTTCCAAGTACAGCCTGAGCTGCAAACTCGTACGCCTGTGCTCTTGGCATACCATCTGCCACCGCACCATCTGCCATGGCTTCAATAAACATGAATACATAAGCCGGAGAACTTCCACTTACCGAAGTTACTACATCCATTAAATGTTCCGGAATCACTTCACATTTACCAAAGCCACGTAGGATTCCGGTTACTGTATCTAACTCCTCCAGTGTTACGTTTTCATTACTGCAGGCGGCTGTAATTCCTTCCCCTACCAGTGCCGGTGTATTCGGCATTGTACGAACAATCTTAACCGCCTTGCCAAACTGCTCACCTAACCATGCCAACGTCTTACCCGGAGCAATCGTAATGATCAACTGTTGTTCGTTCACAACATCTTTGATCTCTGCAATCACACTCTCATAAAACTGTGGTTTTACAGAAAGAACCAACACATCCACCTTACCTGCAACCTCTTTGTTATCGGTTGTCACTGTAATCCCCATCTCGCCGGCAATCTTATCGATGCTTGCCTGTGACAGGTCCGCTCCCATTATATCTTCTTTTGCTACAATACCGTTACCTATAATTCCTTTGATCATTGCAGTAGCCATATTACCGCAGCCAATAAAACCTAACTTCATATTCATATCCTCCTGTATTGTAATCATACTTTTTTATTGTAGCACGAATCTCTGACATTGGCATCTAATTTTCCTTATTTTTACCAGATATTATATTAACATCCTAAGTTTTTATGAAATTGGTATCACTCCGTTGCCGACTTCACCAATGTGACAATCCCTCCAATGATAAGCAATACAATTGCGATATATATAGCGCCGGATAATGCCAATGCAATCAAAACAATCGGCAAAAAGACAACTGTAAATAGTATCTTCGTAATTCCCCATGCTGCCTTGATCGACCAGATCAGCAGCTTTCCAAAAACCATAATCATTAATATTATAAAGATAAGTGTAATCATATCTATTCATCCTTCTTTTCTCAAATGGCAGTACTGTTTCTTTCAATAATATATGTTAATGGGTTTCACATAAAATGTACCACAGCAAGATAACCCAACCGAATCAATACTGCTATCATTGTTACCATTCCCATCCCAAAGATCATCACACCAATCCGTCGATTCGTCTGATTCGATTCTTTCTCATATACTTGATGTTTTGTTCTGGAATACATTAACCGGTATGGTGTACCAACAGGATACTTCTTAAGGCGTAGATCATGTGACAGATGATACTTATGCATACTGCCATCATAAGGATCTGCATATAATATAATCAATCTTCCATATCCCGGAAATACAGGTGTTCCGATCATCATGTCCTTTCCACAAACATATCCTTCAATCTCCATATCCAGCGTATCATTCTCAGCTACACCCTTTCGATATATCAGAATTCCTGCTCCTAATAATATTACACAAAACAATATTATAACAAACCCCTGCATCATGTACCATACAAGTCCCTCTGTATTTACGACAATATACCCCTGTTCCTGTAATTCCTTCACAATCAAGAAAGAACCTATCACCACTAATATCACAGCAAAAGCTAATAACTGATAACAATTTTTTAACTTAGGAGCTGTCTCGTTCCGACATGCCCTTACGGCAATTATTAGTAAGACAATGCCTGTAAATACAATAAAAGCAGATTTTGCTATGTCAATTAAAAACATTAGCTTTCTCCTCCCCATCGCAGTTCCGATTTAATAATTATATACCTCTCTACTTCACATAGTACACATAATTCTCTTTTCTTGGTGCTGCCTCACTCACCGGCGAAGCTGCATATCCTAATGCACAATGTCCGATTCCTTCATAGTCTCCTGTAATTCCAAGGTCACTCAGAATCTTCTTTCCAAACTCACTGTCAAACTCTTCTTTTGCTCTGTGAATCCAGATACTTGAGATACCAAGGCTCTCTGCCGCATTCAACAGATTACCCATTACAAGTGCTCCATCATAGACATGAGTTGGCATATTCTTATCTGCTAACACAATCAATATGACCGGAGCCCCATAAAACGGATCGATATCCGCACCCATAATCTTTGCGTTCTCTGCAGATATCTGATTTCTCAGCTTCTTATTGGTTACTGCAATAATGATCGGACTCTGCTTACCCATTCCCGTAGGTGCATAGGTTCCCGCCTTAATAATTGCCTGCAAATCTTCCTCGGATATCCTCTTATCCGGATCAAATGCTCTACAACTTCTTCTTGTCTCTAATACTTTCAATGTCTCATTCATTCTAAAATCCTCCTATGCCTATGATTTGATATTATTCTACAATTTCATGTAACTCATCTATATATAATATAGCACGCTTCTACATCTGTCACAATCTAATTTAAAAATTGAATATTATATTCCAATGCAAAAGAAAAGCGCAAGCTCATAATTGAACTTACGCTTTTGACACTCGTTACATAAAACATATAGCGGGCAATATCTTATAAATCTACGCTTCCCTGCTCACCATCAGCAGTATAGTATACTTTACCTTCTTCCGGCTTTACATAAATGTTAAGTTCTTTCACTGTCTTCTTACCAACGGCTGCAACAACCTTAGCAGTGATATCTGCTGTTGTTACCTCATATCCACAACACTGAATATATACATTCTCTGTCTTTTTTACAGCCGGCTTCTTAGCTGCTGTTGTTGTCTTCTTTGCCGGTGCCTTCTTAGCTGCTGTCTTAGTAGCTGTTGTCTTAGCTGGTGCCTTCTTCTCTGCTGCCTTTGTAGCTGTTGTCTTAGCCGGTGCTTTCTTCTCTGCTGCCTTTGTAGCTGTTGCCTTAGCCGGTGCCTTCTTAGCTGCTGCCTTTGTAGCTGTTGTCTTAGCTGGTGCCTTCTTCTCTGCTGCCTTTGCAGTTGTCTTTGTAGCTGCCGCCTTAGTCTCTGTTGTTTTTGTATCAGCCTTTGCTGCCTCTGCTGCTTTCGCTGCCTCTACTTTAGCCATAGCAGCTTTAACCTGATCCGCAGTACTCTTCTTTGTTGTTGCCATCTTAAATATCCTCCACTTTAATAAAAATATATGTATGTATAAAAAACTCAAGTTACACTTTAACAACCTCATACTACTCTATAAATTAAATATTTGCAACCTTTTCGCCCATTTTCTCTAGTATTTACAAGCATTTGAGAAAAAATGGAAAGTTTACAGACATTTTGCACAAAGAAAAAAGGAACCTGTTCGAACACAGATTCCTCTTACTTCTTCCTATTCTATTGCATATCTCTTACTTGAAGTATCTGTCAAGTAAGCCCTTAAGTGCTTTACCATGTCTGGCTTCGTCACGAGCCATCTCATGCACGGTGTCATGAATTGCATCTAAGTTGTTCTTCTTTGCACACTTTGCAAGATCTACCTTACCTGCTGTTGCACCAAACTCACAATCGACTCTCCATGCAAGATTCTCCTTGGTAGATGCTGTCATATTCGGCTCAAGATCCTGTCCTAACATCTCTGCAAACTTAGCTGCATGTTCGGCTTCTTCATAAGCTGCCTTCTCCCAGTAAAGACCGATCTCCGGATATCCTTCCCGATGTGCAACACGCGCCATGCAAAGATACATACCAACCTCTGAGCACTCACCCTCAAAGTTCGCCTTCAACTGATCAAAGATAAACTTCTTGTCCTCTTCACTGATCTCCGGATTATTCTTAACCGTTGATGCATATACACCAAACTCATGCTCTGCTGCAAGTGTAAGCTCGCCCTCTACTGCCTTAAACTTATCTGCTCCCACATGACATACCGGACACTCTGCTGGTGCCTGGTCTCCTTCATACACATAACCACATACTGTACATACAAACTTCATAACGTTATCTCCTTTACTAATATATTTTAATCAGATATACTGATCAATCGCGGTACAATAACAGTAACAATTACTGTTATTGATATAATAACGTCATAAAATTAAAATGTCAAGCACAATTTTTCATCTAACGAGAATAATTTTCAGTACCAAAATCAAAAGACAACCAGACCGCAAATTTCACAACCACAATTGCAACACCTTCCCTGTTAATTCAATAGAATGTTCACAACCTCTTTGAGATTCATACCATTGGAAGCCTTAATCAGTACCACATCCTCCGGTCGAAGCGTTGCCATCAGATAAATGGCTGCCTCTTCATTATCCGAAAATGTATATACCTTAATCGGAGAATCATTCTCCTCTAACACGACTTTGATATTCTGTGCCAGTTCTCCTAATACTACCACTTCATCAACCGGCTTATCTAACAGGAATTGTCCGATCTCCCTGTGGTAAGCAACTTCATTCTCACCTAATTCAAACATGTCACCAAGCACTGCCACCCGCTTGCCCTCACATGGCATATCACATAGCACATTGATACTTGCCTTCATGGAATCCGGGCTGGCATTATAGGTGTCGTCAATCATCGTAAACTTATGCTCAAGATGGATGATTCTCTGACGCTGTCCCTCAAAATCATGGAATGCACCTGCTGCCTGTTCCATTGAAATTCCATTCTCATGTGCAACCGCAATCGCAGCCACACAGTTACCAACATTATGCTTACCAAGTGTATTCAGTGTTACCTCTACACGTTCCGATCCATGTACACAGGTAAAAGTAGTATAGCTGTCATGATATATAATATCCGTTGCATAATAATCGCACCAGTCCTGTGTACCATAGAATAACGTCCGGCAGGTCAGATGTTCTGTCTCCACTGCGTCTTTCAGCAGGTTATCATCTCCATTTAGGAACAAGGTTCCGCCCTCTTTCATGGAATGTACAATACAAAGCTTCTGTTTGCAGATATTCTCCTGTGTCTTCATGAACTCAATATGTGCTACACCGATCGTCGTAACAACTGCCATATCCGGCTTCACCATGTCCGACAGAACATCCATCTGTCCTTCCTCACTGATTCCTAATTCTAACACCGCAATCTCCGCATCACTACGCATACGGCTTAACGTAATCGGAACTCCAATCTGTGAATTCAGATTCTTCTCTGTATGATACGTATCCTTAGCCGAAGAAAGTGCCTGTGTGATCATCTCTCTGGTCGTTGTCTTACCTACACTTCCCGTCACCGCTACAACCGGAATGTCAATCAACCGTTCCCGGATTGCGGCTCCGATCCGCTGCAGGGCAGCAACGGTATCATCTACCCGGATATATGGCTTATCCGCTACCACTACTCCATTATGCTGTGAAGTCAGCGTAGCCGCTCCCACCTCTAATGCAGACTCGATAAAACGATGTGCATCGACCCGCTCTCCAATAATCGGAACAAACAGATCTCCTTCTTTGATAATCTTTGAATTGATACAGATATCGGTAACCGGTGTATTCTCATCACCGCAAAGCAATACACCACCTGTCATTGCCACGATATCCTTTACTGTGATATTCTCCATAACTACTCCATCTCTTTACTCTGTTGCATCATTTGTTCTATATATCTCGCCACTCCATCTTCTTCATTGGACGGAAGTACGGAATGTGCCATATTCTGAATCTCCGGATGTGCATTTGCAACAGCATAGAAGCAATCACTTGCCTCCCATAACGCCACATCATTCAGATTATCTCCAAAACTGATCACGCTGTCATAATGAGAACGTGCTCTCAGATAATTCAACGCTTCCTTCTTTGAAGCCTTATCACTATAAATCTCTAACATATAATAATCATCACTGTAAATGTCGGCATAGAACTCTGTCTTAACACCCTTCACAACAGAAAGTTCCCGATAGAAACCTTCTAATTTCTCCTTTGTTTCCCGCAGCATACAATAAATGATATCCTTACCGGCTACCAGACTTAAGTCAGCTACTTCGGTGAATTTCTTGTCATATTTCATGATCCGTTCATTCCGAAAATAATTCAGTGATGTCGATTTTACACTATCATAATATGCACAGAATGTATCATCTGTCAATCCATACAGAAAACAGTCCAATCCTCTTGTCTTAATAAGACCCAATAAGACCATAACCGTCTCTTTCTCCATAACTTCTTTCTTCAGATACTTCTTTGTTGCCATGTCATAGACTAATACACCATTCATCATCATTACCGGAAGTTGCAAATGCAGTGGCTCTACAATCTTAAGTGCCGTTGTTGGTGTTCTCGCTGTAGATACTGTAAAATCCAATCCCTGTGCAATTGCCCGGTTGATCACATCTATAGTCACATCACTTAATTCTGCCTGCTGATTCAGCAGTGTCCCATCCAAATCACTTACATATAATCTCTTCATTCGTACTCCTCACGTTCTCTGATCCGCTTACCGATCCATCTATCTTCCGTATTATACCTCTTTTTTTCGTTGCACGCAATCTTATTGCAGATTTCCCCATAAGCGTCGGATCCGTTCTTCTACCGTCTGTAATGTAACTACTTCATAATCATCCCATTCTGCCGGAAAAGTGTCTACAACCTGTCTGGTCACAAAACGGTCATCTAATAACAGGATCACACCTTTGTCTTCCATCGTGCGGATCACCCTTCCCGCTGCTTGCTGCACCTTGTTCATTCCCGGATACAGATAGGCATATGCAAACCCTTTTCCTTCCCGTTCCTCAAAATAATGCTGTTGAATCTCCCTTTCGTTGCAGACCATTGGCAATCCGGTTCCGATCACCGCAGCTCCAACCAGTCTTTCTCCGACCAGATCAATTCCCTCTGAAAAGATACCTCCTAAGATACAGAACCCCAACACAGGATCTTTTCCTGCCGCAAACCGCTCCAGGAATTGCTCTCTTTCCTCTTCGTTCAAGTGCGCGGTCTGCTTCACCACTTCAATATCCGATAACAGCCCTAAGCTCATTGCCATATCATAGACATCCTCCAACATCTTATAGGATGGAAAAAACGCCATATAATTGCCACGTTTCCCATGCACCATAATATCCAGATATCTTGCCATCCGTTCATATTGTGCCGGTCCCCTTGCCTTGTACCGACTACTGACATCATTTCCCACAAGCAGTCCACGGTGTTCCTTTGGAAACGGCGAAGGAATATAGATGGCATAATCCTCTTCTTCATCGTGCAGCAGCTCCTTATAATACTGAATCGGAAGCATGGTTGCTGAGAAAAACACGGTCGCATTTCCTTTCTCAATGCATTCGCTTAAATTATGTGCCGGATGGATACAGTATAACTTCACCATAAAAGACTTGTCATTGACCTGTTCCCCATAGATCTCATAACTCTCATCAACCAGTTCATAGATATTGATGAATTGATTGATCGTAAAATAGAAGTCAAGAATCTCCTCTTGATGTGGCTTCAACGCTCCAATCTCCTTGCTCTCCTCTAAAAAAGACTCAAATTGTGCCTGGAGACGTATCAGTTTCACATACAATGATTCCATATCCTCAATCATTACATAGCCCTTTGCCGTATCACATTCCTTCTTAAATGCTAACATCTCTTTATTACATGCTGCCAGTAATCGTCCGATCTTCGCATGATACGGCAGCAACAGCTTACGCATAGCAAGGAAGTCCTCCTTGTGGATTGCCGCACTGTACATGGAAGATGCACGATCCACTAAGTTATGTGCCTCGTCCACTAAAAAGATATAGTCTCCTTTTGCTCCCTCACCAAAATACCTGCGCAGCTTTACCCTTGGATCAAACACATAATTATAATCACAAATAATCCCATCTACAAACAGACTGACGTCCAATCCTAACTCAAATGGGCAGACCATATGCTTATTCGCATATTGTAGCAGAATATCTCTCGTGATATTATATTCATTCGTCACACAATCATAGATTGCCTTATTGATCCGGTCATAATGCCCTTTCGCATACGGACAAGTCTCCGGATCACACGTCATCTCCTCTAACGGACAGATCTTTTCCTTGGCTGTGATCATGACGCTTTTAAAGTGCAGCCCCTGACCTCTTAAAATCTCTAAGCTGTCTGCTGCAACCCCTCTTGCAATCGTCTTCGCTGTCAGATAGAACAGCTTCTCGCCATAACCATCCCCCATTGCTTTCACTGCCGGATATACCGCCGCCATTGTCTTACCAATCCCGGTTGGTGCCTGTACAAACAGATTCCGATGATTCTTAATGCTGACATACACCATTCCTGCCATATCCTTCTGCCCTGCACGATATGTATATGGAAATGCCAGTTCCTTTAGGGATGCATTACGAAGAGTCCGGTTGTCAACCTCAAACTGCGCCCATTTGCAGTATGCATTCACCAGTTGTTCAAACCATTCCGAGATCTCTGTAAACGAATATAACTGCCGGAACCGTCGGATCTCCTCCGTATCGAGATTACAGTATGTCATCTGCACGGTGATCTCAGCTAGTGCATGCTCTTTCGCATAGATATATGCATAGCACATCGCCTGTGCCTGATGCACAAAAACAGGACATTCCATATGCTCTAGCTTCTTATACACACCCTTGATCTCATCAATCGTCACGCTGCTTTCTTCCGTCAGAATCCCATCTGCCCTGCCCTCTATCGTCAGTTCAAAATCCGGCTTTGTAATTGTAATCGAAAGGGGTACTTCTGCTTCATAATTAAGTCCCATCTTTCCCTGGATCCTGCGATGGATCCGGCTGCCCTCTAACATTGCGTTCTTCGAGAAACTGCCGTCTCCACTCGCAATATCTCCACTTCGGAAGATGAACTCCACTAAGCTTCGTACTGAAATGTGCATCTCATACATATATCATGTCCTTTATTCAGATGTTTCCTTTCACAGAAACATAACTACCTATAATGAAGGCTACTGTCTATACATCCTTTTGCCATAAAATCTCTCTAATATCCGACTTCTCCCTATAAACAGGATTATCGCTGATCGGAATATACAATTCTCGTTCCTGTCACCTTTGCATTTGCTTCATCGGTCAGCAAAGCAAGAAGCTTCAAACCAAAATCAATACAGGTTCCCATACCACGGCTTGTAATGAACTGCCCGTCTACAACAACCGGATCGGTCAGTTTGTTTGCTCCGATCAAACCATCCTCCATACCCGGATAACAGGTTGCATTCTTGCCTTCTAATAATCCCATCTCACCATATACTGTCGGTGCGGCACATACGGCTGCAAGATACTTCCCTTCTCCATGATACTGTTCGATCAGACGTGTTAAGCCTTCATGAGCCTTCAGATTCGTTGTACCAGGCATTCCTCCCGGAAGGATCAACATCTCTCCTGCGGTCAGGTCTGTCTCATCAAATAACAGATCCGTCCGAATGGTAATTCCATGTGAACCAATCACATCATAATCCCCTGTCACAGATACTGTCTTACACTCCACCCCGCCACGGCGTAGCAGATCAACAACGGTCAACGCTTCTACCTCTTCAAATCCTGTTGCAAAAAATAAATATGCTGTCTTCATATGCGATTCCTCCTATTCCTGCACAATAAATACTAAATCTATTATAGCATATGCACTTCCGCAATGCTATAATAGATTCCGGAACATAACACTCTCCTACAACATGAGTGAAAAGAAAAATATGAACAAGGAGGAGATCCACATGGAGATCGAACGCAAATTTCTAATAGAGAAAGATTCACTGCCAGATCACTTAGAAGAATATCCACATAGCTGCTTAGAACAGGCATACATCATCACTAATCCGGTATTGCGTGTCCGTCAAAAGGATGATCAATATATCTTAACCTACAAAGGGGAAGGTTTGATGGCCCGCGAGGAAGTAGAATTCCCGTTGCCACAGGAAGCATACAAAAAACTCCTTGCTAAAAGCGAAGGAAACATTATAACGAAGACCCGGTATAAGATTCCGGAATCGAACGGTCTTACGATTGAATTAGATATCTTTCATGGAATGTTTGAGGGATTATTCCTCGCCGAAGTAGAATTTGCAGATGAACAGTCTGCTCTGTCGTACGAACCGCCGGCATGGTTTGGAAAGGAGGTAACAAATACCTCTGCTTTCCACAACTCTACCTTAAGCCAGATGAATCCAACGGATGCCGCACGCCTTATAGAATCTCTATAGGGCGTCCTGCTCCATCTTCATTGTCATAATTGCTTTGTTCATCAGAATCACAGTTACAAGCATGTTAAAGGCACTTCCTGTAAGCACTAACATGACTGAACCAATGCAATACGTAACCGCCATAACAATAGAACCAAACGCCTGTGCAAACAACGCAATCTTATATACTTTCCCAAAGGTAAGCTCCATCATCATTGTCTTCGATAGCAGATACATGACGACTGCATAGAAGATTGCAGCGAACAGATATTTTGCTAACACCAACAGATACACAAACAGGTACACGATTACCATCATCACGTAGAACATAGCAGATGCATCTGCTAATGTTGCATTGGATATCGTAAGTTCCTTATAATCTGAGAACTTCTCTTCCTGAACTAACTTACCGATTCCTGTCACTTCATTATATAACAGCACATTGGACTTACTCACCATAATGGCTTCCACTACATTTGCCGGAATATCATCCTTGGTGAACTTCTTCTTGCTGGTATCTACAAGAATATACACCCCCATGGAATTATCCTGCTGTTCAATCTTCTCATCTAAAGTAAATACCCCTTCTTTCAAAGAAAACTGAGGAATCTGATTCTCTATCATATTCCGGATACCACCCATGCCTGCCACGGCACCTAATGTCGGAATTGCATATTGAATAAATGAAACTAAAAAGATTACAAGTGCAAGAAAACCGATCACACTGTCACTTTTTAATTGCAATAATTTTCCATACTCCTTTGGTGTGAACATCGCTGTGATAAAACGATCTGCCATACTCATTCTCTGCTGCTCATCCTGATTATTATTCTCTGGATTCGTATAGTCCATAGCATCCTCCATCTACTCTTCCATTTCCTCATCCGGAACCGGAAGAATCATTGTAATTACAGTCCCTTTTCCCGGTCGTGACACCACTTCTGTCTGTGCACCACATTGCTGCTCTAAATGGTCTAATATCACCTTAAGTGATGTCATATGCTCTTTCTTGAACCTTCCCATCTCAAAGCCAATGCCATCATCAATGATCTGGATCGCATAACCTTCCTGTCTCTCATAGGTACGAACCACGACATTACCTGCATCCTGCTTTCCGGCAATTCCGTAAACAACCGCATTCTCCACCATCGGTTCGATACATCTTCTCGGAACCCGAAATTCCTTCACTTTACATTCTACCGCAAAAGACAAGTTGGGATTCCGTGTCTTTTGTAACGTCAGATATGATAATATATGCTCTAATTCTTCCTCAAACGGAATCATCTCAAATGGCTGTTTCATAGCTTTCAGATTATCTCGAAAATAGACTGAGATATAGTATAACATCTTCGCACTATTTACGGAACCACTTTTTATCAGATTCTGCAAAGTATGAAAAGCGGCAAACAATAGATTCGGATTGAATTCCTCAATCACCTGCTCCCGGTTCGTATCCTGCGATACCCCTTCCTGCTTCTCCTTCTTTTCCTTCCGTAATGCCTGCCAAAGTGTACCAAAAAGAACTACTCCTTCATAAAGAATGCACCCAGCAATCATATATACCGGCATTGTCGATGTCCCTCGCTGCATGATCTGATGCAGCATCTGCAAAAACATTCCGGACAAAAGCACCCCGTGTGCTGCCAGAATGAGGCGGTTATCTTTGCGTTTAGATACACCTAATGCAACCGTACACCCAACAAAAATGATTATACAAAGTCCTGCTGAAAGAATCCGTATTGTATCGAAATGCAACAGCGAAAATCCCTGTAATACCATAACACTAATATAAAAGATGCTACACACCAAACATCCCATATCAAGCAGAGGTAACATATGTTTCTTATAGGTAACACTGCGCACAAGCAGTATGTGAACAACCGCAATAATTATAAATATAGTTGCCTCTAACAGATACCAGCCAATCTCCCAACGAAAGGCCATTCTTACCAACCGGCTCTCTCCCAGGAAAATGCAGCCGATTCCAAACAGCTCCATCACGCTATACAATAATGGTCTCTTATTACGTATCCGGTTATACGCCAACAGCCAGACTACAAAGAAGCAGGCACTTCCTAAAATGAGAATTCCTCCAACAATCACATCATATCCGTTCTCCAGCCAGGCTGATAGTTTCACTTGTGAATAATTTCCTTCATAGATTCCCTGTAATGTAATCTCATTCCGTTCCATTCCGGTTAACTGAATCTGCAGAATCTGATTCTGATACTGTGGAGCAATTGCAATCACATGTCTTGCCGGAAGATATCCTTCCTTTTCACTACTCTCATACAGCAGTTCTCCTTGAATCAATGCGCTGATCTGCTCCTGTTTCGTATCTATTACAACATATGTTGTAGTCTGTCCCATATCCGGAACTTTATGTGTCAACGTAACAGTATTACCTTTCTCCACCCGGAAAGTTGCCGGCAGATTCACCACCTGCTGAATCGTATTATCTACTGTATTATCATTTTTCTGCTGATATGTCTGCAACAATTTTGCATCCGTTGTCTGATAAGAAGCAATCCACCCTTGTGAATAATCAGACAATCCTTCCAGTTCTCCTTTGAGCCCTGCTGACGGTTTCTCAAACAAGGCAAAAAAGCAGAGCAGCAAAAATGTTACCCCGCATAACCCTCCTAAGAGAATATGAAGTTGTTTATCTGATAAATGAAACATACATCCATCTCCTCACTATCCAATCTATTCCGGATATTTTTATATTTCTACCCTGCCACTTAATTACACAAAAGACAGGATCAGATTAAATGATAATGCTTCAAAGCATTTGCAATTCCATCCTCTGTCACATCCGTTGTTACATATTCTACAACTTCTAATACCTCCGGCACTGCATTCCCCATACCGACAGAATGTGGCACATATTGTAGCATTTCCATATCATTGATGGAATCACCAAACGCATAACAATCCGAAAGGCTTGCCCCAAAATGATCCATTACCTGTTGAATCCCGGTTGCCTTGCTATGTCCAAGCGGAACCGCCTCGATCACCTGCCTCCCATGCGGAATCAGGTTACATACATTCGAAAACACCTTCTGAAACCGTTCCGCATCACTATCTGACATCTGTGAAGTTGTAAATTTATCATAAACCAACTCAGTATCATCAATCGTTCCAATCGGCAGCTCCACATTTTTTGAAAAATAATCATAGATATATTCCATAAAGCCGCCTTCTCCATAATCCCCGTCGATAAATAACCGGTCTTTTCCCTCAAACACGGTCTGATATCGCATCTCATGTAACAGATCGGCGTATTGTCTGCATGTTGCCTTTGGTAATGAAGCGTGAAACAATTCCTGTCCTTCATACTCAATATACGTTCCACATCCGCACACCATTCCATCAAAGGCAAAAGACCGCAGATTGCGGTCAATTGCCGTCTTCACTCTGCCTGTATTGATAAAGATCTTATGTCCATTGGCTTTTGCCTGCAACAGTGCTTCCTTTGTACTCTCCCGCATACGATGCTGTTCATCTAACGTGATCAACGTTCCATCAATATCAAAAAATAAAAGTGCTGACATTAGAATCCCTTTCTTTTCTTCCTGTTATCAGGTTCTAATTAATCCGTTCTCCGTTCAGACTACATTTGTTTTAAGAGATTGACCATCTCAATCGCACCCAAAGCGCAATCATAACCCTTATTACCTGCTTTCGTTCCTGCACGCTCAATTGCCTGCTCAATATTCTCTGTTGTTACAATACCGAACATAACCGGAATTCCCGTCTGTAAAGAAACCTGTGCTACACCCTTTGACACCTCATTGCATACATAATCATAATGACTGGTTGCACCACGAATTACCGTGCCAAGACAGATTACAGCATCATATTTTCCTGACTCTGCCATCTTCTTTGCAGCAACCGGAATCTCAAATGCACCCGGAACCCATGCTAAGGTAATGTTATCTTCCGGGATATCATGACGGGTTAATCCATCCATTGCACCACCAATGAGCTTTGACACGATAAACTCGTTAAATCTTGCGGCAACAATTCCAATCTTCATATCATTTGCAACTAATTTTCCTTCTAATGTGTTCATACTTCTAACTCCTTTTCTATGCATATATTTTATATCATTTTCTGTTGATACTACTACTCCTGTTGTGACATCATTTCTTCTATATTCCCCTGCATATTTACTTATAATTCAGCAGGTGTCCCATCTTATCCTGCTTCGTCTTCAGATAAAATGCATCATATTTGCCTGGTTCCATGACGATTGGTACACGCTCCACAATGCTTAATCCATATCCTTCTAATCCATACACTTTAAGCGGATTATTCGTCATCAATCGAAGCTCCTTCACACCAAGATCAACCAGAATCTGTGTTCCAATCGTATAATCTCTGGCATCCTCCGGGAAACCTAATTCCAGATTCGCTTCCACGGTATCTAACCCCTGATCCTGCAACTGATATGCACGGATCTTGTTGATCAGACCAATTCCTCTACCTTCCTGACGAAGATATAATAATACACCACGACCTTCTTTGGCAATCATTTTCATTGCGGCATCATACTGCTGTCCGCAATCGCATCTTGCCGAACCTAATGCATCACCGGTCAGGCACTCAGAATGTACTCTGCAAAGTACCGGCTTACCATCTGTAATATCACCCTTTACAAGTGCCACATGATGTTCCCCATTCAGCTTATTCACATATCCATAGATCGTAAATTCTCCATAACGGGTTGGCATCTTCGCATGTGCCACACACTCGACAAATACTTCATGCTCTTTGCGGTACTGAATGAGGTCTGCAATCGTTCCGATCTTAAGATCATGCTTCTTGGCAAATGCGATCAAATCCTCTTTTCGTGCCATCATACCGTCTTCCTTCATAATCTCACAGCAAAGTCCAACCGGCTTAAGTCCTGCTAACTTCATAAAATCAACGGTTGCCTCGGTATGTCCCTGACGCTCAATGACACCACCCGGTCTTGCCTCTAACGGGAACATATGTCCCGGTCTGCGGAAGTCTTCCGGCTTCGCATCCTCCTCTACAAACTTACGGGCTGTAATACCTCTCTCATATGCCGAGATACCGGTTGTTGTACTTACATGATCCACTGATACGGAAAATGCCGTACAATGATTATCTGTATTTGTAATACACATCTGCGGCAGGTTCAGTTTATCCGTATAGCTTGCATCCATTGGCATACAGATCAAACCTCTTGCATAACTTGCCATAAAGTTGACATTCTCTGTCGTGGCAAACTCTGCTGCACAGATCACATCTCCTTCATTTTCTCTGTTCTCATCATCTAAAATGACGATGCATTTTCCAGCCTTCAGATCTTCGGCTAATTCTAATGTTGTATTAAATTCTGACATAATGATCTCCTTTCCATTCCGTCATCCTCTTATTATGCTCTATTGACTGTCTGCTCATCAGGCAAATCCATTCTTTGCTAAAAAATCCATGGATATTCCACTTTTTGTAGTTTCTTCTTCCACACCGGTTTCATAATGCATTAATTTATCAATATATTTCCCCACTATATCATTTTCGAGATTCACAATGTCTCCCGCTTTCTTTGATAACAATGTGGTGTGTGCTGCAGTATGCGGAATCAGGGATACTTTGAAACACGTATCATCCACATAGGCAACGGTAAGCGATACGCCATCAATGGCAATCGAACCTTTCTCGATAATATATCGTAACAACTTGGCTGGCGTCTTGACTGTTACCCAGACCGCATTGTCTTCTTTCACAAAACTCTCAATCTGCCCGGTTCCATCAATATGTCCACTTACGATATGTCCACCAAAGCGTCCATTTGCTGCCATGGCACGTTCCATATTCACCTTACTGCCTTTCGATAACGCTCCCAGCGAAGAACGCCGTATGGTCTCCGGCATCACATCTACGGCAAAAGTGTTCGATGTCTTCTCTGTAACCGTCAGGCAAACCCCATTTACCGCAATGGAATCTCCAATATGCATATCTTCAAAGATCAGATTACCCTGCAATGTCATCTTTGCCGCTTTGGCTCCATGACTGATTGACACGACAGTCCCCAATTCTTCTACAATACCTGTAAACATGTTCTCACTTCCTAACATAAAAAAGTCCTGAAGATTCATACTCCAGGACTTAACTTCTTACCATCATTCTATCGGACTTCCCAACTTCTATTATATGCGATTCTACAAAATCCACGCATCATCTGTTCCATCCGCTCTTCTTCCATCCAGACTATACTGTCGGCACCGGAATCTCACCGGTTCCTGCCTTACGGCTCGCGGGCTTAGAAAGCAATGCTTTCCTTACCGCCGGTGGGGACTTGCACCCCGCCCTGAAGAATAATTCATTTGTCGGTGCTTATTATAACGCGTCATACTAAGATATGCAAGTGGGTATTTGTATTTTCCAATCATTTCCCATATATCTATTACAGGACATCATACGTTAAAAGAATATCTTCTCCAATCTTATCTACGGTTAATAATTGGCATTTCATTCCGTCTGTTGCCAATTCTACCCCTTCTCCACCAACCGGAGTATAAAGTCCAGCACCGCCAAATAATTTCGGTGCCACATATGCCTCGATCCGCTTCACAATCCCTGCCTGCAATGCTGCATAGTTAAGGGTGGATCCCCCTTCTAATAAAATACCATCTATCTGACGTTCTCCTAATTTCACCATAAGATCGGACAGATCCAGTTTCCCATCCTGTTCTGCCGCAACCAGAATCTCAACCCCCTGTTCCTCTAACGCCTGTTTCTGTTCGTTCCAGAACCGCATATACTCAGAATGCGGTTCAATCGTTACCACAATCGTTGGAATCTCTTTCGCCGTTGTTACCACCTGGCTTGATAATGGGATCCGCAATTTGGAATCACAGATAATACGGATTGGATTGCGCCCATCGGGAATCCGGCATGTAAGCATGGGATCATCATTTAATACCGTTCCAATCCCCACCATAATTCCCTTTAATGCATTTCTTGTCTGCTGCACCCTTGCTCTCGATTCCTCTCCGGAGATCCACTTTGAATGTCCGGTTCTCGTCGCAATCTTACCATCTAACGTCATCGCATATTTCATCAGTACATACGGTGTCTTTGTCGTAATATAATGGAAGAATACCGGATTCAAAGCATCACATTCTTCTTTGAGAACTTCTGTTTCCACCTCTATCCCCGCTTCCCGCAATTGCCGGATTCCCTTTCCTGCCACAAGCGCATTCGGATCATTGGAACCCACATATACTTTGCGGATACCATGTTCTATGATTGCTTGCGTACACGGAGGCTGTTTTCCCTGATGGCAACAAGGCTCTAAGGTCACATACATCTCTGCTCCTTTTGCTTCCTCTGGATTCTTCAGATTGCGAAACGCATTGCGCTCTGCGTGAAGATCTCCGTACTTTGCATGATAGCCTTCACTGATGATCTGACCATCCTTCACAATTACTGCCCCCACTAACGGATTCGGATTCACCTTGCCAACTCCTGACTTTGCTAATTCAATTGCCCGACGCATATATTTTTCTTCCATCACGATCTGCTCCTAACTTAATTCACCCATCGGCATTTATGTGCCACCCTATACCGGTACATCTTATTATCCGGTTCTACCTGCTGTCCTTTAGCATATATTCGCCCTTACCTTTTTGTCAAGACTATCCTTTACCGATAATGTAATCTGTTTCTGTCATTTGATAAATATTTTTAATTCTACACGGAATATTCCTTGAAACCCATCAATAAATAGGATAAAATAGATTTAATTATGAGATTACACAACATAATGAATTATAATTTGGGAGGTTAAGATATGAGATTAGTAACACGTTCTGATTTTGACGGACTTGCCTGCGGAACACTTTTATTAGAAGCAGGTGTAATTGATTCCTGGACATTTGCACATCCAAAGGACTTACAGGATGGATTAGTTCCAATCGATGAGAATGATTGTCTTGCCAACGTTCCTTTCGTAGAGGGCTGCGGGCTGTGGTTTGATCACCATTCCAGCGAACATGAGCGCCAGCAATTAGAAGGAAAGTATAAGGGAGAAAGTCGTATTACCCCTTCCTGTGCCAGAATCATTTATGAATATTATGGTGGAGAAGAACGTTTTTCCCATTTTGATGAGATGATGGCCGCCGTTGACAAGGTAGATTCCGGTAACCTTACGATTGACGAAGTGCAGAATCCAACCGGATGGATCTTGATCGGATTCTTAATGGATCCTCGTACCGGTCTTGGAAGATGGCGTAACTTTACAATACCAAACTACCGTCTGATGGAAGAGCTAATGCAGGCTTGCCGTACCATGAATACCGAAGAGATTCTCAATCTTCCTGATGTCAAAGAACGAATCGAAGTCTACTTTGAACAGACCGAGAAGTTCAAAGAGATGGTTAAGGCCCACACCCGTGTTGAGAAAGATGTTATCATCTCTGATCTTCGTGGTGTAGATCCAATCTATTCCGGTAACCGTTTTATGATCTACAGTATGTATCCGGAACAGAATATCTCTGCCTGGATCGTCAATGGCAAAGGTGGCAAGGGATGCTCTGCCGCAGTCGGCTACAGTATTCTGAACCGTACCTCTAACGTAGATGTCGGAAGCCTTATGTTAAAATATGGCGGTGGCGGTCACAAAGCAGTCGGTACCTGCCAGTTTACAGATGAGAATATGGATACTGAGCTTCCGAAGATGTTAGACGAGCTTATCAACGGAGTTCACTAATGCACTTTCACCTTTCAGGATAACAGCGAACATACCGATCAGGTGCCTGCATCAACAATAGGACAACTGCATGCGAGTCCGTAACGCAATGCCTGAGACCTTAGCAGGTGCCTGCAAGGGGGGATAATATTTAATTTCGGATCGTTCCCTTGCGAATATTCTCCTGAAGGATCTGATCAATCACCTCAAATAGTTTTTCAGAACCACGGCGAGTCTTCTCCTGTCTTCCATACACCTGTGCCGCTGAAACACTATGTTCTTTCCAGTCGCTGCCGCCATTACTGTTATTAAGCATTAATGGCTGCAGATTATCCATCGCATGTGCAAACTTCGATTCCGGGGTCTGAAACGCCTCAAACTCATCAAATAACTGAATCAGTTCTTCTTTCTGCTCCTTAGGCAGCAGTGAAAAGATTCTATCCTTTGCTGCATCTTCCCTTGCTTTCTGCGTTTTCAGATTCTCGGCATCGTATGCATAGGTATCCCCTGCATCAATCTCTACAATATCATGGATCAGACACATCAACATAACCCTTGCAACATCAATCGGTTCATTGGAATATTCTTTCAATATATATGCCATGATTGCCATATGCCAGGCATGTTCTGCATCATTTTCATTTCTGCCATGTCCGGAAAGATGCGTCTGCCGGAAAATATTCTTCTCCTTATCAATCTCTAATGCAAAATCTAACTGTTGTTTTAATCTCTCATCCATGTTTCTTCCTGTTCCTCTCATCTACATACAATTCCTGTTCACCTGCACGCTTTGGGACCTGCAAGAGCTGCCTGCCGCATTGTCTCCGGCATTCTACCGAAAAGACAACTCTTTCATCTGAATCCGGTCACTGCCCCGATATACCAGATAAAGCGGATGCGTTCCATCCGTGATTGTAACCGGTACAAAAATCTGCGTCCATCCTTCTTCTAACTTGTCTTCTAATGCAAGCCGTCCCACCGGCACGCTCTGATCTTCCACATATACCTCAAGGGCAGCCGGAATATGCCGTCCATAGGACATTTCCTTCTGACAACGCTCTACTTCTTCATTACAACGCTCATCCAGGCGCACCGGACCCTCATATACAACCCGGTTGTGTTCTGTCTCTTTCCGAATGGTAATTCCTACCTGCGTTACCCCCTTGAAGTCAAAATATTTGTATCCGATTGTTGTTCCATTCTCAATCTCCGCAAGGAACCTTTCATCCCCACGGTGGGTAACATTCGGAAACAGCATCGTATAGATACTGTTCGAGCCGGTTGGCATATGTCCATTCGTTAAATTACAGCAGATCACTGCCGGATAAGTCCCCTCTGCCCGAAGAGGTCCCTCATTCAATCCACAGCTTGTAATCTCTACCTGTGGAATGCTGCCATCCTCCCTGATAGCAATCTTCTCTGCACAGGACTGTCTGCTGTAATCCGACTTATGTGTCAGACGATGATAGAACACATACCATTGTCCCTCAACCTCCACGATACTTCCATGTGTCGTCCCTGTCATATTCACCCGGTCAGCGGCTGTTCTTCCCTGATACCCGACATCTCCATTTGACACGATCGTTCCACCAAAGACAAAGTCGCGATCCGGATAATCACTCGTGGCATAACACAATTCATGATTCAGCCAGGAAGAATAGATAAAATAATACTTCTCTCCTACTTTTCGCATAGAAGAACCTTCAAAGAAAGGATGCTCCTCAAACCCGGTTCCTTTCACCCGGTATGGAATAATATGATGCGGAGCTTCTTTCACTGTCACCATGTCATTCTCTAATACTAATGTTACCGGTCCCATAATACTATCCGGATATGAAAGAATCTCCTCCCTTGTCCGTCCAAACATCCCCATCTCAATCTGCATAACTTCCTCATTCGCTGCAATATCCGTATCTTCCTCATAACTATACTGCGTACCATAATAAAGACGGATCGTTCCATTGTCATTAATAACTGCCGGATCAAAACAGATATACCGCATCATCAACGTTCCATCTGCATTTCTGACGTAGTCTAAAAATTCAAACGGACCGGCCGGACTGTCACTCACCGCTACACTGATCGGTCTGGTGTAACCGCCTTGCCCGTAATCGCCGCCCATGCAATAATAAAGATAGTACTTTCCATCATTGCCCTGCACGACATCCGGAGCAAACATATACGTTAGATTGGGATAATACGGATCCTGTGATGCCTTGTAGATAACCCCCTCATATCTCCAATCTGACAGATCATCTACCGGTGCCGAATATGTCACATAATCTTCCATACAAAAGGTATACCCACCTTCTCTGTCATGGGAGCCGTAGATATATACGCGATCTCCGAATACATGCGGCTCTCCATCCGGAATATATTCATGTAAAGGTAAATAAGGATTATATACTTGTTGTTTCTGCATTTGATATGTCCTCCGTAATTCTGTTTTCATATAACCGGCTCCATCATCCTGTAAGCAAACTATGATACTTGCATTATACACTCGATTTCATAGCGAACACAAGCAAAATTACAATTGATCTTCCGTTATCAAGCTTCGTGAACTCTATCAACCGGCCATGATTTTCTGAGTGCCACATAAGAGATCAGAAAATTTGCAAGCCATCCGGCCGGTACAGCAAGCCAGACAAATGCAATACCCAAACGAGGTGCAAAAATTAAGGCAACTGCCAGTCGGATTGCAAGGTTTACCATGTTTGCAATGAGAAATGGCCGCATGATTCCAAGTCCACGAAGGACTCCATCGGTTGCCATCTTGATACCCATGAAAATGAAAAAGTATCCCAACCATCTCATATAATCCCCGGACACCTGATATGCCAAAGCCGTTCCATCTTTTCCCAGAAACAACGAGGATATCTGAGTATGCAATGTTTCAATGACCGCGAAGGCAAGCACTGCAAAACATAGATCTAACACCAGCGCAGCATGATACCCTTTCTTGATACGTTCAATCTTCTTTGCACCAAGATTCTGGGAAACATACGGTGAAACTGCATTTCCAATGGATACAAATATCAGTGAAAAAACATTCTCTACCCGCATCGTTGCCGCATACCCTGCGAGCGCCTGTGTACCAAAGGGATTGACAACTGCCTGTACGATCATCATGCCAATCGACACTGTCGACTGCTGAAGAATCGAAGGTATAGCAATCCGAAGCATGGAATGCAGCTCCCACCTGTCAAACCAGCTAAAGCGACTTTTATACCGACGCATCCGGCTAAGGAAAATCAAAAGCGAAAACACTGCGGAAATTCCCTGTGCAATGAGCGTTGCAAGCGCTGCTCCGAACACACCAAGACCAAGACCTGCCACCATCCAAAGATCCATAAATATATTTAAAACAGAAGAAAATATCAAAAGC
>USBM01000006.1 GCA_900552885.1 uncultured Clostridium sp.
AATTTGATGTCTATCATTTCTTTTCTCCTCTTACCAATCTGTTATGATTGTATTTGCTAATATACTTTCAAGAGTATAGCACATTCTTTTAAGTTTTTCCATAAATAACATAATTTCTTCTATGGACTCATTCTTAGTAGCCTAATACTTTATCATACAACTGCATATATTTCACAGCCGACTTGTCCCAGGAGAAATCCTCTTTCATGTCACGAACAACCATACGATTCCATTCGTCTCTATGATCGTAATATACTTCTTTGGAATAATTGATGATCTTAAGCATCTCATCAGCATTATAATTTGTAAATGAGAAACCGGTTCCGGTTCCTTCATATTCATTATATGGAATAACCGTATCCTTCAATCCACCTGTCTCTCTTACGATTGGAACGGTACCATACCGCAAAGAGATCAACTGTGTCAGTCCACAAGGCTCAAAACGTGATGGCATTAACATCGCATCGGCAGCGGCATATAACTTATGTGCTCTCTCATCTGAATAGAAAATGTTAGCAGATACCCGATCTGAGTACACCCACTGATAATGCTTGAACATATTCTCGTACTTTGCCTCTCCGGTTCCGATCACAACGAATTGTACATATGGATCTACAATTCCCTCCATGACCCAATCGATCAGATCTAATCCCTTCTGATCCGTCAATCTGGAAATAATAGCAATCATGTATTTGTTCTCATCTATTGGAAGGCCAAGTTCCTTCTGTAACTCCATCTTATTCGTGGCTTTCCCTTTTTTGTAGCTGCGAACATTATAATTCTTAAAGATCTTGTTATCCGTATTCGGGTTGTAAATATCATAATCAATACCGTTCACAATACCACATAACTTCTGATTATGGAATCTCAACAAATCATCTAATCCCTCTCCATATTCCGGCGTCTGAATCTCACCTGCATAGGTATCACTTACTGTTGTAATATAGTCGGAATACACCATTCCTGCCTTCAGCATATTACCATCCTTATAGAACTCCATGCGATCCGGTGTAAATACATAATCCGGCAGTCCGGAAATATACTTAAACGTCTTCACATCCCATACGCCCTGGAACTTCAGATTATGAATCGTCATAATTGTCTTGGTTCCGCTAAAGAAAGAATTACCCTCATATAAAGTATGCAGATATACAGGAACCAACCCCGTCTGCCAGTCATGACAATGGATTACATCCGGCTTGAAATTAATAACCGGTAACACCGCAAGTGCGGCCTTACAAAAGAATGTAAATTTCTCAATATCAAAACGAATTGTTCCGTATGGTGCCCAGCCTGAGAAATAATATTCGTTATCAATGAAATAATATGTAATTCCGTCTAGTTCATACGACATGATTCCCACATGAACATTCTCAAAGCGTTGTCCCAAATCCATATAAAAATGATGTACATATTGAAACTTCTCCCGATATTCCCAAGGAATACATGTATAGTTCGGCAAGATTACTCTGACATCATATTGATCTTTTGGGAACATTTTGGGCAATGCACCCACAACATCTGCCAGCCCGCCTGTCTTAATAAACGGAACGCATTCCGAAGCAACAAAAAGAATATTTTTCATATCAAAACCCTCCATTACATCAACTCTATGCTCATAGCGATATTATACCCTTTTTAACAGGTTCTGTCTATGTCGAAGTCTTACTTTTTCAGCTCATCCAATGTTTTCTTATACGCTCCCCCAAATTCACGCAGAAAAATACGAACTTCCGGCATATCCATCTGTGTTAATTTCTCATAAGTAGATGCCTTCGCATTTGCAAACTCACGATTTCCGGTCTTTTCCTCTTCTACACACTTGATATATGCCGATATCCGGTCTGCCGCTTTCACAATCTTCCACAGATATTCCTCTTCTCCATTCTGGAAAAATATATGTTCATATTCATCCCGTAAATATTCCGGCAACATTCCTAACAGCTCCTCTGCTGCCTGCTGTTCCACATTCTTATATGCATCCTTGGTATCTGTATTATAATACTTGATCGGGGTCGGCATATCACCCGTTATAATCTCCGTACAATCATGATACATACCAATCAATGCAGCACGTTCTGCATTCAAATGCCCGCCACATCGTTTGTTACTGATCAAGGCAAGTACATGTGCAATCATTCCGACCTCCAATGAATGTTCGCTGATGTTCTCCGGATAAGAATTCCGCATCAACGCCCAGCGATTAATATATTTCATACGCGACATCATCGCAAAAAAAGAGCTTTCATTCTCCATATTTCACCTCATTTTCTAACATCCCGGTGTACAACACAGGTTGCAAAGCAAATTTGCAAGGCACAATTTCAGGCAGAACCCGCTGTTATCCATTTCCGGCATACCATATCCCGCTCCACGACTCTGATACCAGGTGCCTCCATTCTGCATTACCTGATAGAACTGTTGATACTCCATATTATTCGGTTCCATTCGTATTGCAATCTGAATGTGTTCTAATGCAGTTGCCTGATTACCCACGCCTTGATTAGCGATTGCAGAAATATAATACCATCTTCCTGTACGGTTATCAATGTCCGACAGAACACGCAGAGCGGAATTATAATCACCGCCACGAATATAGTTCATTGCCGCATTGAGATAAGAATCCTCCTTACTGTCTCCATAAGATGAAGTTCTCTGCTCTCCTCCAAATCCACCAAAACCGCCGAAGCCGCCGAAACCGCCATATGCATTTCCTGCACTTCCATATCCATTGGTCTTGTCTTCCCGTTCATCCATGATTGCCTGATACGCCTGCTGTACCTCTTTAAACCGTTCTTCTGCCTGCTCTTTGTTTGGATTGTTCACATTGGCATCCGGATGATACTTACGACTCAGATTACGATATGCTTTTTTAATCTCTTCCTCCGACGCATTTGCCGGTACTCCTAATATATCATATGGACTTCTCATGTTGTGCCTCCATCTCCCGGTTTTTCCGATTCCGAATTGCTGTATATTTACAAAATACACCCGAATATATTATATTACGCAAAATCTCTGCATCCTCTACAATTGGCAGCCTTTCAAATGCCTTTGCGAACTCACTTGCTACCATAATCAGCAACTGATAGATCCATTCATCCAAATTATGATTTTGCATCTTACTTATTAAAGGATTAAAGCACCCCTTCTTTTCATCCCGTTCCAGATCATCATATGCATCCATAATATAGACAAACTTACCAATATAGAATCCCAATGTTCTCAAACCACCTGCCCATTCATCGTTCTCCATCACAAAGACTTCGCCAAGCAAGTTTCCAAAGCAAGCTGAAAGCTGGTCAATATCATCCGCCTGCTGTTTCTCCAATTCTGAAAGTCTGGCCAACTGTTCTTTTATTACAGTCGCCTGTCTCTCATACGTTCGCTCAATCTGTCTTACTTTACCAGATATCATCGTTCCATACAAGACTTTACCAACTTTCTTTTCATCTGCGTAATCATCCTTGCATTTATACCATGTAAGAAGCAAGCTCATATCTGCTACATAATGAATACAGGAATTTTCAAGAACTGTCTGTTTTCCAACCGGATGTACAATACAATGTTCTTTTTTCTCCACTGTCTCCGGTTCATATAACGCAGACAACAGCAATGCCAGAAATGTCATATCATAGCTTAAAGAGATCTGTCCTCTCATACCGGCATCTGTCTTCAATGCCCTACACAACCCACAATAGTATGCACGATATCTCTCGTACTCCCTAATCTTCAATTCCGGTTTGTTCATTACTATATAACCGTACATTCTCTACTCCTGTTCATTCCTCAGCTCTTTTTCTTAAACTGATACTTGCATTTTGGACAAGTGATCATAATCTTGCCTTTTCCCTTCGGAACACGAATCTTCTGTCCACATTTTCTGCATTTATAGATATGATACGGCTCCGTCGTCTGTTTACCATACTTGATCCGGTAACGAATATCTGCAAAAAATTTACGGATTCCCCAGGTCTCATCTAAAAACTTCTGATTCTGTGCATATCTCTTATTAATCTGTTTTGAAAAAATACGGATATAAGCATATATGATCATCACCCATGTCACAATCTGTAATGCAGGAATCCTCACAAACATCGTGATCACCGCAATAATGACTGCTGTCCAGATCAAAAATCCGGATAACTGATCTACACCGTATCTTCCCTGCATAAAATTAAGCATCCTTTGTTTTAATGTCATTTTCTGATTCATAGTCATCCACTTCCTTTATTTGATGATTATCAACTATATACCACTTTTGTGTTTATTTTATGTTCAAATCCAGAAAATATTGTAACTAACATATTATATACACAAAAAACAATATTCTTTCATCTCTTTCTTTATGAAAAAAGCGCGAGACGGTGCATGGCATCCTGTGAATGCCATCTTATGCACCGACCGAGTCGGAGACGAGAAGATCGAACTTCGAGCCCAGGATTGGGCTCGTTTCATGCAAAAAGGGATATCCTTCCGGATATCCCTTTGCATGAAAAAAGCGCGAGACGGGGATCGAACCCGCGACCCCCTCCTTGGCAAGGAGGTGCTCCACCGCTGAGCCACTCGCGCATGTCTTAACGACAGGTATTAATATACCAAACGATTCCCACTTTGTCAACAACTTTTTTCAAAAAAATATCAAATTTCTTTTTTATCTTAATTAACAGCCTTCAATCCCGCATAAATCCTTACTTCACCAACTTTGACCCCGTCGTTGGATAAATCTGATAATCTGCCGTAGTTCCGCCATAAAAAATCTCCACCTTATTCTTATCTGCATCCAGCGTATAATAAAACTGATCCTTTCCACTATCAAAATTATTACCGTCTGCATCCTTCTTTGATTTACCATCAAGTTGTGTTACTCCAAGCATACCAAATACTGCATCTTTGAAATCATTACCATCCATATCATTAACCGGATGTGCACTTGCATGCTGTACCGCATTGTCCTTCACGGAATCATCTGTAACACAAGTCATAATTGCTTTGGCAATCTCCTTACCGGTATCTACATCTGTACTGAGTCTTGCCTTTGCAATATAATGAACAAGCATCGGTGCCAATGCTCCAGTCAGAATTGCCATTATAGCAATCACTATGATCAATTCTACCATAGAAAATCCTTTATTCTTCATCTCCGTTATACTCCTCACATATAAAAGGAGGATCATTACGCCAATACTTCGTATTCTTTATTAGTGTAATAATCCCCCATACATACTCTCTGTGTATCACCGTCAGCAACTATAAATCACTTTTCCAACGTGTCAGCACATTAATAATCACTTAAATCTGCATTCAATTTCTTAATCGTCTGTAATGTCTTTGCCCGAACTTCTTCCGCATCAAATAAAGATAATAAGCTGTCTTTGTCGAATTTGTTCTGCATTAAGAACTCTACCCAATCCTCAATGTACGTCTTAACGTAATTAACATTCTCTTCTCTGCGATCTTTCAGATATTCTCCTATATTATGAATATGTTCAATCACTGTCGGCTCATTATTCTTGTTATTAACCGGCTTGTCATCTGATTCATCGGAAAGTTCAATCACCTTACCTGTCTTAGTAATAATAACTTTTTTATTCGGTGTTACTTCCGGTGTTGCCTGCTTGTCCTTACGTACGATCAACAATTCTACTACTTTAACCAAACAAGCCACACTATAGGTAACTTCTTCTTCTGTCTGTCTATCTTTTCCTTTGTTTGTATATTGATTCCACAACCATTCTGACTTACAGATCATATCTTTGATCTGTGCATTATCAAATAGTTTATGTACATCCGTCGCTACCGCTGGTGCCGCAGACTTACCGAATCCGAACTTAGGCGTTGCAACCGGTTCTGACTTTGTTTTCTCATAACGTGCTGGAAGATTAATACGATTATATGTCTCTGTAAACATCTTTCTTGCATGGTCTTCGTCATAATCAGAACTCAATACTACTTTATCCTTATTCTCCAATCCATGCCGAATCATATCATCTGCAGCGAGGAATACCAGGTGTTTCTGACGGTCTTCCAATAACTTCTTAATCTCATAATTAGTCTTACTCTTCTCAATGATTGAATTCTTACGAACCTTAAATGCCTTAATCTTCTCTTTCACACTGAAGAATAGCTTAAGAAGAGATGGATTTGCATTCACGTAATTACCGATCCATGTCAACTCTACATACTGATGCTCAATTCGGTTCGAGATCTCATATACATTATAACCATCAAATACGACATTCAATGTGGTATACAATAAATCCAGAATCTCATACTTCTCTTCCCAGGAACGGGTAGACAGATCCTGATTTACTAACTGTTTGATACCGCATTCATAGAATACGAGATTGTATTCATATAATCCTTCAAACACATTACTCTTATCACTCAAAGACGCACCTGCTCCAAGAATCTGAAGATTCTTCTTCATAACCGGTTCATCCTCAATGTACTTGTAAACTTTCTTAACAAATGCAGATACTTCCACTAACAGACTGTCAATTCTTCTGTTATAGATATCCTGCTTAGATATTGCCGAAATAACCGTTCTGCTCAATACATTCGTATACTGCGTACTGTTGCAGTTACGAATCAATTCTTTGAAGTTCTCGTATACCTGCATATTATCTACCGGTATGTACTCTGCATTCAAACCGTAGAATTCAAATGCCTTATTATAATCCTTCTTACGAATATAAGAATTAAACAGTCCCATGCTAAACTGAATCTTATAATCATTGCCTACATGTGAATCTTCTACAAAATAATCATATAATACTTCTAAATTATTCAGATATGCTTCTGAATTAGATGCAGAAGGCGGTAAATCCATCTCCATAACAACATTGATCAGATCCATATAACCCATAACTGCCTTGTCATAGGTAGAAGGTCTGTCATCTGCATCTGCAATCTGGTAACAGGTGTTGATCAAAAGTGGTGCCACACGCTCACCGATCAGACGCATCGCTTCTCCGAACATATCCAATTGATATAAATAGATCAACCAGATACTGTAACGATAAATACCGGTTGTATTGATGATTGCATCAGTATCTGCCGGATCAATATCTCCATACACAAACTTAAACAACGGTTCAATCCACTCTTCAATTTCATACTTACCCGGTTTCTTAATATTCTCATCTACAAACTCAGCCAGTTCGTAGAGTTTTGTACACTGTGCTTTGACATCATCATCCACTAACATTGTTGATAGATCAAAATTGTGATCTTTCAAGTAATCAATAACAAGAGCATAAAAACCCTCTTCTACCTGTTCGTTCAGGAAACGAATCAACATTCCCTTGTTACTAGATGCTGCTATCGAAATAATATTCGTATCGTTACCCCGGGTAACATTAGCCGGTAAATTCTGCATGGTAACTCCTCCTTCTATCTGCATTTTGTGTGAAATAAATAAATTTCACCTAACTAATTAAAATATTATCACAAATTTAACTAGTTTACAACTAAATTTTATTCTGTTTTCAGTTAATATTACAGATTGTGATTGTGTATTTTGTACAACATTATTGATCTCATTCTTCTTTTGTATCATTTTTCAAATCTTTGATCAGATATACTACTCCCATTACCAGAAAAACAATTCCACAAAAAATCGATAATGTACCAAATGTCTTCTTAGAAACCGCAATCAACGCAATACCTGCAATCACCATCAACACACCACAGACAAAAAAATTCTTTGTTACCTCTTTAATCTTATCCATAATCAAACCTCTTTCCCGACCTGCATAAATATAATTTTATCTACACCTCGTATAATCCTTTTTATTATCACACATTCTATAGAAAATGGCAAATAAAGAATTGCTTTTTCCCGTCATCCGTATTAAAATAAAGAACAGTTAAATTTATATAGTAAAGGAGATTCGCCATGGCAAAAAACAAGAACTTTTTTAGCAAATTACTTACGCTCACTGCTGCTGCCGCTGCTGTAGGTGGTGCATGTTATGTATTCCGCGATAAGATCAAGAGCAGTCCGCTTTATAAAACAACTTTGGACAAAGCCTATGATTTATATGACAAATGGAAAGAACGTCAGGAAGAAGATGATGATGACGACTTCGAAGACTTTTCTTTTAACGAAAACGATGATTTCGATGATGTGTTCTCTGACGAAGACAAGTCAGAACGAGAGTATACGTCAATAACCATTAATGCAAAAGAAGATTCTGTGGAATCTCCAAATAAAGAGGCGGTGCAGGAAGATGAGACTTCACAACCGGCGGAGAATTCACCAATACCTGAGGCACCGCAGGAAGATAAAGTTTCCCCTGCTGTCATCCAGGATGAGGAACCCAACATCACGCCATCTGACGGAATCATCCCTACTATTCCTTTTGGAACAAAAGATACGTCGGAAGACGAACCGGAAGTTCTCGGTTACGAGAACGAAGGGTTATCTGACGTTTCAGAAGATCCTGATGTATTAGAAGAACAGGACAAGTTAGATTTCTAAGTTGTAATCATGTGACTTGTTATGAGCTGTTGCATCCATATCTGTTGGTGTAGCAGCTCATTTTATACTATTGCACAATGACCATCCCTTATCAGGAAAGGAAGCACAATATATGGATACCAGTTACGAAGGATTTGCATATCTGTACGACCAGTTTATGGACAATATTCCTTATCAGGAATGGGCGGATTATCTTCGCTCCCTGTTCCATCAATATAATATTCCGGATCATGAAACTATTATAGAATTAGGCTGTGGAACCGGAAATCTTATGAAGTATATGGCAGATGCCGGTTACCCGGTCATCGGCATCGACAATTCAACCGATATGCTGTCTATCGCCGCGGACAAATTAGCTGCCTATGACAATGTGCAATTACTTCTTCAGAATATGCAGGAATTAGATTTAGGAGAACTTACCTGTCCAGCAATCTACAGTCTTTGTGACAGTATGAATTATCTGTTGACACCGGATGATCTGTTAGACACCTTTCATTGCGTTAAGCAACACCTATGTGCAAACGGATATTTCATATTTGATCTAAAAACACGCTATTTCTATCAGGAACTATTAGGCGATCAGACATTCTGTGACCATCAGAAACAAGGCAGCTATATCTGGGAAAATTCATATTTCGAAGAAGATTCCATTAATCAATAGGACCTTACATTTTTCGCCAGACAAGACAACGGTCTTTACAAAAAATTCAACGAGACACATCATCAACGAGCCTATGACATTCCAGAAATGATTGACTTTCTACAGACTGCCGGGTTAGAATATGTGACAGTGTATGATGCATTTACCACCTCTCCACCATCAAAAGAGAGCGAACGCATCTATATAATTGCAAGAAACGGAGACAATAATAATGAATGATATGATTATACGAGGAATGGCAGCAGAGAATCAGGTTCGTTTCTTTGCTGCTTACACCAAGGAGGTCGTCGAGACCGCACGCACAATTCACAACACAACACCTGTAGCAACTGCTGCATTAGGACGACTGCTTACTGCCGGTTCCATCATGGGAAGCATGTGTAAGAATGATACCGACATTCTGACATTACAGATTCAATGTTCCGGTCCGATCAAAGGACTAACCGTAACCGCCAATGCAAAAGCTGAGGTCAAGGGCTATGTCAATAATCCCAATGTAGACCTTCCTCTCAGTGCCAAAGGCAAGCTTGATGTCGGAAAGGCATTAGACCTTGGTGTATTAAGTGTCATCAAAGATATCGGAATGAAAGAACCTTATGTTGGACAGACGAATCTTGTTACAGGGGAGATTGCCGAAGATCTTACTTATTATTTTGCAACAAGTGAACAGATTCCAACTTCCGTTGCTCTGGGTGTATTAGTCGACAGAGATCTGTCAGTCAGACATGCCGGCGGATTCATTATCCAGTTGATGCCATTCGCAACCGAAGAACTGATTGCTGACTTGGAGAATCGTCTGAAGGACTTCTCTTCTATTACTTCTCTTATGGATCAGGGTATGACGCCGGAAGATATGATGCACAAGCTTTTTGACGGCTATGATATTGAATTAACCGATTCTATTGTACCACGTTATCAATGCAACTGTTCAAAGGAGCGGACTTACAAAGCAATTGCAAGTATTGGACGAAAGGATATCGAAGAAATGATCGCAGACAACGAGCCAATCGAAGTAGGCTGTCATTTCTGTAACAAGAAGTATATCTTTACCGTGGAAGATCTGCAGAACATGTTAGACGCACAATAATATATCCACAAAGCCTGCTATTGACTGATTCTGTAGATATAGAATGACACAAGAAAAAAGGATGCTTACGCATCCTTTTTTCGTATGTAAAAATCTATATGTTATTGTCTTACTATCGTAATTGTATACGTCTGTCTGGCTCCATTCTGTGCCACACCGGTAATATTAATATCTGTCGAGCCGGCTGGATTTAACGGATATACACCCGCACCCTCTACTGTAGCAAACCGACTCACCGTAGTTGCGTTAACAGTAACCGCCCCAACATTGGCTGGAACAAATACCGTATATGCAAATGTACTATATGAAAAGCCAGCCGGTATAGATCCTGTTGCTTCTGCAACCGAAATACCCGACAGATACGGATTCGGATTACCAGTCGCTGCCGGCAGTGCACATGCCGTTGCTGGCATATTATTGTATACCGGTATGTAAAAGATCATGGTATTCGCTAATATACCCAATGCATTATATGATGTTCTTGTACTTCTTCCCTCCGAATACGGTGCCTGTACATTTGTCATATACTGATGCTGATACAGGTAAGCTGCATTCGTTGGTGCTACATTGAACTTTTGCAGATACAATGTATTCTGTCCAATATTAATATAGTTCTTTGCTATATACTGTGCACCACCTACGATAGACTTATACGGATTCGTCCAAGGTCTTCCATAAGTTGTCTCGCCTTTGGTACCGCCCTTTGCCCAAAGTAAACCCTTTGCGACTGCATTACCACCATCAGAAGCACCAATATTATAATAATTATAGATACCTTCATATCCCTTATAAGTTCCACTCGTGGCATTTGAACCATTCGTCCCAACTTCCTGCTTGCACCTTGCGGCAAGGAAATACGGGTTAGCAGATGCCGACTTAGCCGCATCCATAAATGCCTGTACATAACTTCCGCTTACTGCTTGTCCATTTGCAGAATCTATCACACTATAATTACCGTTCATAAATGTATTGTTCAAAATACTCTGTACAACCGCAGCACTTTGCGATTCATCATATGCCAATGCTTCAAACTGAAAGATGTCAGTATCATTCAGGAAATTACGTGGATCCATATAATATGCGATCACCTGCGGATTGGCACTATACCAATTCGTCCCATCCTTGACTATATATGTATCGTTTGCCCAATTATACGCCCCTGCCTCTGTCGACAGATAGGAAAATGGTGCTAAAGATGCAGTCCCTGCCGGATAATTACTCTGGATAACATTTCTTCCCACAACACTCTCATTCGCAACTGCTGTGTTCCAGTCCAGATTCGTATTGATCGCAACAAAGCGCCAATTCGGATATGCATTATGCAGCGCCTGGATGGATGGTTTGTAACTCTCCGGAAAAGAAGCCAGCATAGTAGCAAAGTCTGCATCCGAAACCGGAATATTCTTATCCTCCTCCGGTGGTGTTCCCAACGTTATATATTCTTTGACTACATATCCGGTTACCGTCTGCCCTTTATATGTGACTGTGATCTTATACCATCCGCCGGTCTCTTCCAATACTGACACCTTCGTTCCCTTCGGGATACGGATCAGAATGGTACTGTTCGTGCTCGGAGACTGTCTGACATTCAAAGTCGACGTAACTTTGTCATTCACATAACCATCCTGTGCCTGCTGTTCGTTCGGAGCAACCGTTCCACCAACTTCCACAAACTTGCACTGTATATAACCGGTCTTTCTCTTATTCTTATAAGGCACTTTTACCTTATACCAATATTTTCCGGACCGTCTGACAATATCTAATACACTAACCTCTGTTCCTTTTGTAATCTTTGCCACCACTTTAGAGGAAGTCTTTGCCTTCTGTCTCACCTTCACATAAGAACTCACACTTTGTTTCACCACAGCAGTTGTCTTGGTATCCGGCTTAATGTACGCTGCACTGATATAACCCGTTCGTACCGTATCCCCTATCTGTGCCTTACACTTATACCACTTCATACCACCATTGGTCGCAACCCCCAATATTGTAACAGACTGTTTCTTCTTGAGTTTTCCATAACTTTTGTATCGGATTCCCGCTTTCTTACGCATATTCACTTTCGTTTTTATTATTCCCGGATATGCAATCTTGGATGAACAAGTCTTTGCCGCCTGTACCTGCGTGGACGTCATCGGTATACATAATACCCCCATGCAAAGCAGGAAAACTATAATTATTCTTTTGTATTTATCCTTTTGCATCTTAACAGCTCCCATTCTTTTCTCATAGTAACACTACTTTACATAATACATTGTTTCCATCAAAATGACAACGTTTATTTTGCATTTGCAATCTGCTCTGCCAAGTCATTCAGATATACCCAGCGTTCCATCTTTTCTTCCAACTGCTGTTCTAATTCTTCTTTTATCTGTGTCAGCTCTGCTAGCTTCGTATAATCACTCACCGCCTCAAGCATAGACGCATCAATTCCTGCAATCTTCTCCTCTAAAGCAGCAATATCAGCATCGATCGTATCATACTCCCGCTGCTCCTGATAGGTAAATTTCAATTTCTTTTCCCGATTATTTTTCCACGTCTGCCGGCTGTCTGTCTTCTCTTTTGCGTTCGCTTTCCCTGACGTCACTTCTCTAGATACCGTTACCGAATCATTGAGTTTCCCGGTCGCAATAGCTTTTTCCAGATAATCTGTGTAACCACCCTCATACTGCGTGATCACACCATTTCCTTCAAACGCAAAGATCCGGTTCACAACCCGGTCTAAGAAATACCGGTCATGAGATACCGTGATCACAATTCCCTCAAAACAGTCCAGATATTCTTCTAATACCGCCAATGTTGTAATATCTAAATCGTTGGTCGGCTCATCTAAAATCAATACATTCGGTGCCGCCATCAACACCTTCAGTAAATATAACCGTCTCTTCTCTCCACCGGATAACTTTCCAATCGGATTATATTGTGTCTCCGGTCCAAATAAAAATCTTTCACACATCTGTGACGCAGAAGTCGTTCCTTTGCTTGTTTTAATGTATTCCGCAACATTCTTCACGTAGTCAATGACTCGTTCTTCCGGATTCATATCCTCTACCATCTGTGAAAAGTATCCAATCTGAATCGTCTCTCCAATCGTTACACTTCCACTATCCGGCTTCTCTAAACCCAAAATAATCTTAAGCAAGGTAGTCTTACCACAGCCATTCGGTCCGACAATCCCTATTCTCTCATTTCTAATTGTATAATATGTGAAATCTGAGATTAATTTTCTGCCATCATACGCCTTACATATATGATCAAGTTCGATTGTTTTCTTACCAAGCCTGGATGCTAGCGAATCCATCTCCACCTGCCTGTCCTGCTCCGGAGCTTTCATATTCTGCATCTGTTCAAACCGCTCTAATCTTGCTTTCTGCTTCGTAGAACGTGCCTGTGCACCTCGCCTGACCCACTCAATCTCTGTTCGCAATATACTCTGTACCTTACGGTAACTTGCTGCCTGCTGATCCAACCGTGCCTGCTTGAGTTCTAAATACCCTGAAAAATTCGTGTCATAAGAATATAAACTGCCACGGTCAATCTCCACGATCTTATTGGTCACACGATCTAAAAAATAGCGATCGTGCGTTACCATGATCAATACCCCTTTGAAATTGCCAAGGTATTCCTCGATCCAACGCACCATATCACTGTCTAAATGATTCGTCGGCTCGTCTAAGATCAGAATATCTGCTGGTGCAAGTAACGTTCTTGCAAGTGCAACCCGTTTCTTCTCACCGCCGGACAGTGGTGCAATCTCTGCATTTTCATCACAGATTCCTAATTTTCGAAGAATTGTCTTTGCTTCTGCTTCGATATTCCAATTCGGGTTTGAACTTACCTTACCCTTTGTCACATAATTAAGAATCGTGTCTTCTGGATCAAATTCCGTATTCTGTGCCAAATATGCTATGCTCGCCTGATTATTTTTAATAATATTTCCAGAATCCGGAGTCGAAAGCCCTGCGATCATTTTCATGAAAGTGCTCTTGCCACACCCATTGACACCGATTATCCCAATTTTATCCCCTTCATTGATTCCCAAGCTTACATCCTGAAGCAATACTTTGTCTCCATATACTTTTGTGACATTTTCTATATTCAGTATGTTCATATATCCTCCTGTTTTCGTACATACGCTTTGATATGAATACCGTCTTCCCTGTATTCTTCCGATAATAACTGTCCATATTTTCGAATATTGGTAAGCTTCGCTGTATCTTTATATGCGATCACACGTTCTACATAGATCTGCTGTTGCCGTAACTGCGTTCCAATCGTATCTAATAATACATCCAATCCCTTCTCCTGCTTCGCCGATATCGTTACCGTTGCATCAGCCCGAAGATCTTTGAGTACCGGTATGTCATCCAGCTTATCTATCTTATTAAATACCGTAATCACTGATTTGTTCGCAATATCTAACTGCCGAAGTGTATCATATACCGCATACATCTGCCGATCCAT
This sequence comes from uncultured Clostridium sp., assembly GCA_900552885.1. Classification (GTDB taxonomy): domain Bacteria; phylum Bacillota; class Clostridia; order Lachnospirales; family Lachnospiraceae; genus CAG-590. Next base: position 14,698 of record USBM01000006.1, read on the forward strand.
CTCCGGATTCGAAGCATCTACTACATGCAGGATCAGGTCGCTATATTTTGCCTCCTCTAGCGTTGACCGGAATGCCTGAATCAGATGATGTGGCAGTTTCGATATGAAGCCAACCGTATCGGTTAACATAATATTCTGTCCATTTGGAAGCTGCAGTGCCCGTGTCGTCGGGTCTAAAGTGGCAAACAACTTATCCTCCTCCAACACATCTGCCTGTGTTAAATGATTCAGCAACGTTGACTTACCTGCATTGGTATATCCAACAATACATACGACCGGACTGCTGCTGGCACTCCGCTGTTTCCTCTGTGTCGCCCGATGCTGTTTTACCTGTTCCAGATCCCGTTTTAACCGTGAGATCTGTTCCCGGATCAATCGACGGTCCATCTCCAACTTCTTCTCACCCGGACCTCTAGTTCCAATTCCACCGCCCAATCTTGAAAGAGATGGCCGCAAACCGACCAACATAGTTGCATTATACTTAAGCTGTGCCAGTTCTACCTGAATCTTACCCTCTCTGGTATTTGCCCTTGCCGCAAAAATATCCAATATGATCATGGTTCGATCCATAACCTTGGTATCTAATATCTGCGACAGATTCTTCATCTGTGCCGGTGTAAGTTCCGTATCGCAAACAATGCCTGTAGCATCATATGCCACAAGCATTGTACGTAATTCTTCTAATTTACCCTTTCCAAGATAGGTGACCGGATTCTCTGATTCCAGATTCTGTGTAACAGAACCTGCACAGACCGCCCCCGCTGTCTTCGTCAGTTCCTCTAATTCCCACAGAGATTCCTCATTCTGAAATCCACCCTTCTCATATACCGCTACTAATATTACTTTTTCCTGCTCTGTCTGATTCTCATAAAACTGTGCCACGAGATTCCTCCATTATTGTTCTTTCGTCTCTGTCTGACGGGTATATAAGATATCATACTCATTCTTACCATTCACGTCTGACGGATACGTTTCTATAAATGCCTTTGCCTTATCATAAGCTGTATTGTAATCCTTCATTTGCTCATAATATACAATCTCATCATACAATAATTCCTTAATATTAGACTGATCCTCTAACTGCTTGCCAGTCTCAATATAATTAAGAGCATCCTCTAACCTGCCTTCATCTAATGCAATCGCGGCATATTGGGCATACATAAAACTGTTCATTTCATTCTTCTGTAAGAATACATCATAATATAACTGCATATTCTCCAGATCACCTGTCTGTCCATAGCAGCTTCCCACATATAATACCAGATCACTGTATCCATCTTCATACGCCTGTAACAAAATTGGCAATGCCTGGCGATAATCCTGCCAATCATACAACTGCAGTCCATAGGCTACATTCGCCAGATAATCAAGCTCTTTATCCTCTTCCTTTGACCAGATACGGATCTTACTATATTCATAGCAGGCTGATCCATATTCTCCTGTATTCACATAACAATCTGCCAGATACATCCGCACATCATTATCAAAAAACTCTAACAATGGCAGTCCCGGCTTCAATGCCTCATTCAATAAATCAATTGCTCCGGCGTAATCTTTCTGTTCATACAGGGACATTGCTTTATCTCGCATACTATACTTGATCCCAAATGATATTCCATATACAAGGATCAATAATATCACCAATAAGCCAACCCATTTGGCTAATGTCTTCAATGTAAATGGCTTCTTTTTTTTCTTTCTTTTGACCGGACGATACTCCGGTATCTCATAGATTCCATATCTGTCTCTCTTATTTCTGCGTCTATTCCGTCTTCTCATGACACTTCTGCCCTTCCTTTTATCAGCCTATTGTAACACAGAATTACAAGATTGTAAAAATATTAAATATAATTATTGTGTGGTGACAATCTCGTTTACCTCTTTGGTAATCCGTTTTTCTCCCTCACTCTGTCATCTGATCACAAACTCATCGGCTGTATCTGTGCAAAATAGACAGTTGGAATTATATCAATCTTAGCGTCCCCTATTACATCCGCCACCATCTTTCCTATTCAGACAGTCATCCTAGCTCATACATAACCGCTTCGTAGGGGCGCAGTTTCAATCCCCGATAGTAATCCTCCCCGCTGTCCGGATAATTAGATAACACAATCCTTCCCGGCAGATTCTCCTGTAATTCTGATTCTAATGAAATTGAAACCTCTTCTCCATAAAAATTACATACCACTAATATCCTGTCATCTTTCCAGACTCTTTCATATGCAAACACACTTGGATGCTCCATACATAACATACGGAAATCGCCCTCCGTGAAGATCTCTCTTTCTTTGCGTAAAGCGATCAGCTTCTGATAATGATAGAAGATGGAATTCTCATCTGCTAATGCATTTGCCGCATTGATTGTATCATAATTCGGGTTGACTGCAAACCACGGATTACCTGTTGTGAATCCGGCATGTTCTGTGGAATCCCACTGCATCGGTGTTCGCGCATTATCCCGGCTCTTCGCATAGATACTTGTCATAATATCTTCATGACTTTCTCCTTTTTCAATCCTCTCTTTGTACATATTCAATGTCTCAATATCCTCATATTCCTCAATCGTATTCAGACGAATATTCGTCATACCAAGCTCTTCACCCTGATAAATATACGGCGTTCCCTTCATACCATGCAACAACGTCGCTAACATCTTAGCACTTTCTACCCGATACACTCCGTCATCCCCAAACCGGGATACAATTCTCGGCAGATCATGGTTATTCCAGAACAAGCTATTCCAGCCATCTCCATGAAATGCCATCTGCCATTTGTTCATAACACGTTTCAGTTCCCCTAATTCCAACGGTTTCAAATACCACTTTCCCTTGCCCGGCACTTCATCTAATACCATATGTTCAAATTGGAAGATCATAGATAACTCCCCACGTTCCGGGTTGCTGTATAGCTTTCCAATCTCTTCGTCTGCGCACCAGCATTCTCCGACCGTCACCAGATCTTTTCTGGAAAATGCCTGCTCATACATCTCATGAATATACTCATGCAGATGCGGTCCATTGGCGGTAATCTTCTGTTCCGGAATCTTACCAAGCAGTTCGATAACATCTAACCGGAATCCGCCAACTCCCTTATCTATCCAGAAATTGAGAATATCGATCATTTCCTGCCGTACCTTTGAATTCGCATAATTAAGATCCGGCTGCTTTTTACTGAAAAGATGCAGATAATAGGAATCCGTTACCTTATCGTATTCCCACGCACTTCCGGAAAACATAGATTCCATATCATTCGGCACTTTGCCATCCACATTGTCTTTGAATATGTAATAATCACGATATGGATTATCCTTACTCTTCCGAGCCTCCACAAACCACTTATGTTCATCTGAAGTATGATTGAACACCATATCCATAATAATCCGGATACCCCGTTTGTCTGCCTCAGCAATCAGACGCTCCATATCCCTCATCGTTCCAAATTCATCCATAATATCACGATAATCACTAATATCATATCCATTATCATCATTTGGCGACTTGCATACCGGACTTAACCAGATAGCATCAATTCCCAATTCCTTCAAATAATCTAACTTCTCGATAATACCCGGAAGATCACCGATTCCATCTCCATTACTGTCCTTAAAGCTTCTTGGATATACCTGATATACTACACTATTCTTCCACCAATGTTCCATGTACAAAACCTCTTTCTTCAACTTCCAAATGTCTCTGTTATACTCCTCAATCGTACGATCTGACAAGAAAAATCCTGCCTTTGCAATGTTCACGATCATCTCCTATTATGATTGATAAAAAATACCCCGAAGCTTTCATTCTCTTCGAGGTACTCTTGACTTTCCAACTATTATATGCTTATGATGCAGATGCCATCTCTTTGAGATTAGATCTCTGCTCCATATAATCTTCTACTTCATTCTTCTCAATCTCGCCATACAAATTATCCTGTGCCTGCTTCAAATATCTCTCATCACATGCCGACATCTTCTTGCCCTGTGCCAAACGTTCTTCTTTTCTCTTGTATACAGTCTGGATAATCCGCATCCATTCTCTGCAATCACAAGACTTCAACGCCTCTTTGTAAGCCAACTCCCGCTTCTTGTCATCTGCTACTATAATCTCATCCACATCTGACATCTCATCCATCAATTCCAATGCCTGCTTCTTACTGATCACTGAACGAATCTTAACTTTGTTATTATCTACCGGTGTGAACACGGTACTTCCTTTGGTGTATAATGGTAACAACGTATAATATATCTTATCACTATTCACACCACTCAAAGGCATCGGTCCAATCTCTTCCACTCTGCACACACCATTCATTCCATAAACGACATACTCACCAATTCTAAACATTTTACTCCTCTCTTTCTAAAATTTAACATTAATTAACATATGTTATTATAATAACAAAAATATTTAACTTTCGTAAGCCGTTTTCCGCTTTTTTACAGATTTTCTCTGTTTTTGCCACTCTATCGACAAGAAATTGTGCAGTTTTACAACATTCGTCTGCTACCATTCCTTACCGTCCTACCCGTATTTTTCCACAAAAAGAAACAAAATATACCTCCTATGAGTACATTTTCTTCATACTCATAGGAGGTATTATGATCAATGGTCATATTTACGAATCAAACCGATTCCCAATGGATATGGACCTGTATGCACTCCGATCATGGCTCCGATCTGAAAAATATCAACATCATTAACATTAGAATATGTCTGTAACGATGCCAGCAGTTCTTTCTTGAATTCTACCGCTTCCTCGTAATCATATCCATAACCGATTACAATCTGATAATCATCCGGCGATTCCTTGATCTCTGTAAAATGTGCTTTGGTCTTTTCTAAAATCTTCTGAATAGACTTCTTTCTGCTCCGTGCTATGCCAAACGGGAATATCTCGCCCTCCTTCAAAATGATCATCGGACGAATCTTCAGTGCATTCACTGCCACCTTCATCACCTTGCCGACACGTCCACCATGAATCAGATAATCCATATTACCTACTGTAAAAATGATCCTTCCGGTTCCTTTGATCCGGTCAATTCCTTCTATCACCTCATCATAAGAAAGACCATCTTCCTGCATCCGAACCGCTTCTAAAACCAATATCCCCTGCAATACCGTATTCACCGTTGCATCAATTACTGTAATTCTTGCATTCGGATAATCTTCTAACAAAATATCCTTAGCTGTGGAGGCAGAATTATACGATCCACTAAACTTTGTCGTAATACAGATACAGATAATATCCATGCCTTTTTGTAAATACAGAGTAAATGCGTCAATATAATCCTCTACAGATGGAAGGGATGTCTTCGGAAAGATATCCGGATGGTCAACCATCTTCTGATAGAATTCATGCACCTTAATCTCCTCATTCTCTTTGAAATAATTCTCTTCATCAAAAGATATATAGAATGGTACAACGTGTAACTGTTTCTCCTTCACAAGTTCCTGACTCAGATCGCAGGAACTGTCTGTAATAATCTGATAAGCCATGTGATATCTCCTTACTCTATGTTATCTCTAGCACTTATACATGTGTACAATTTAAAACATGTCTTCCATGTAATGTGATGTAGTATCAAAAACCACAACATACATTATCACTATAACATGTTTTTTTATATATGAAAAGACTTATTTTCCTCTAAAGCCAAAAAGTACATAGTATTTAATCAAAGAAAAGAAGCCCTCAACACCAGTATGTCAAAAGCTTCTTATCCTGTGTAACTTTACTTATAGATTCCTAGAACATAATCTCTTTCTTATCGCTTAGTAATTTACCGCCATGAATGATCTGCATAATTCCTACGGTCAGACCTACTATGATCATAATAATCCCAAATACAATATTCCATGCACCAACTTTGCTCATTGTCTTGTAAACTTTTTCGCTCATAAGATACCTCCATTCCTTATTGAATCTTCACTTATCGCAAATACCCCTCCGTATCGGATTCTATTTTGCACCATACTGCTCATAGTATGCATCGATTGCTGCTTTTAATGTATCATCAATGATAACTTTTCCTTTATATGGCTTGTTATACAAATGCTCTACCACTTCTGCCATAGTTACAATCGAAGTTGTCTTGAAACCGTATTTTTCTTCAATCTCTTTCAAAGCAGATTTCGTACCCTGCCCACGTTCCATACGATCTACCGATACAACCATACCAACCATCTCTACTGCACCCTGTGCTTTAATAATTGGTAATGTCTCTTCAATGGAAGTTCCTGCTGTTGTTACATCCTCAATAATCACAACTTTATCACCATCTTCGATCGGGCTTCCTAAAAGAATACCCTTATCTCCATGATCCTTTACCTCTTTACGGTTTGAACAGTAACGGATATCCTCGTCATACATGTCTGCGATTGCCATTGTAGTTGCTACTGTAAGAGGAATTCCCTTATAAGCCGGTCCGAATAATACATCAAAACCGGTACCAAACTCATTGTTGATTGCTTCCGCATAATATTCGCCCAAACGCTTTAACTGGGACCCTGTACGATAAAATCCCGTATTAACAAAGAACGGTGTCTTTCTTCCGCTCTTGGTAATAAAATCGCCAAACTTCAATACGTTACAATCAATCATAAATTCAATAAACTCTTTCTTATACTGTTCCATGTGTAATCATTCCTCCTTTAATCGAACCTAATTCTCTGCAAATCTTGATAAAAACTGTTTCGTACGCTCCTGTGTCGGATGTTCAATGACCTGTCTCGCATCTCCCTGCTCTAAGATAATACCTTCATCCATAAAGATTACCTGATCCGCTACATCCCGTGCAAATGCCATCTCATGCGTAACAATAACCATCGTTGTATTCTGGTCTGCAAGACTGCGGATAACCTTCAACACCTCTCCGGTAAGCTCCGGATCCAATGCGGATGTCGGCTCATCAAAACATAAAATGTCCGGGTGTAATGCCAGCGCCCTTGCAATTGCAACCCTCTGTTGCTGGCCACCGGATAACTGATGTGGATAGTGATCTGCACGATCAGACAATCCCATCTTATCTAACAATTCTTTCGCATGTTCTTCAATCTGTGCATAGATTTCTTTCTTATTCTCTTTGAATCCCGGTTTCTCTTTCTCAAGCAACTGGTTTGCCAACATTACATTTTCCAATGCAGTATACTGCGGAAACAGATTAAATGACTGAAATACCATTCCAAAATGAAGGCGTTTCATCCGAACATCCTTCTCTCTCATCGTTGTTGGATCTTCTGCATCAAATAATGTCTCTCCTTGTACAACAATCTTACCCTTATCCGGTCTTTCCAGAAAGTTAAGACATCTAAGTAACGTTGTCTTGCCGGAACCGGAAGAACCGATAATAGCAAGTGCCTGTCCCTGCTCCAGAGAAAAATCAATGTTCTTAAGTACCTTCGTTGATCCAAAGCTCTTCTCTATATTATGAACCTCTAATATTGCCACGTTACCATCCTCCTTACTTGAAATAATCCAACTTGCGTTCTAACCATCCGAGAAGGAGCGTCAGAATACCACTGAATACCAGATAATATACTGCTGTAAAGAACAATGGCCATATCTGACCGGAGATTCCCTGGGAACCTTTCAAAAATGCCTGACCTGCCCAGATAATCTCCTGTAATGCAATGATACGTGCCAATGAAGTATCCTTAACCAATGTAATGATCTCATTGGAAATCGGAGGTACGATCCGTTTGATCATCTGTAACAAAGTGACTTTAAAAAAGATCTGACTCTTCGTCATACCGAGTACCAGACCCGCTTCCTGCTGTCCCTTTGGTACACTCTGGATTCCGCCACGGTAGATTTCTGAAAAATAGCACGCATAATTCACTATAAAGGATACTGCTGCCGCTAAGAATCTTCCTTCTTCACCACCGCCCCAGATTGTTTTACCAAGTACCAACCCCGGAAAATAATAGATAATTAAAAGCTGAATCATAAGAGGTGTTCCTCTTATGATCCAGACAAAAATCCGGGTAAGGTATCGA